>NZ_JAEFCE010000011.1:0-105606 GCF_016406055.1 Vibrio sp. IB15 | reverse complement strand
TCCTTGTCATTGCTTAGATGATCAGATCATGAAACCTAAAAATAGTTCAAAAAAAATCCCCAAGCGTGGCTTAGGGATTTGTGTATAAGAGACAGTCCACAAGGAAGCCTTTTTAGTGCACGTTACTTTCTTCAATCAAGAGCGAGATTCCCTACTCGTTCGTTCCTCACGATAGGGAATGACGGTATTTTTTGTCATCCCCGAGAGAGAATAATCACCGAGTCGGGGATCTCTTAATAGTTCCCCGAACCAAACTCATCGAAATCACACGGACCGATGACAACTAGGGCTTAACAGGGAAACTGATCTGCGCTTTTAAGCCACCTTCACTGCGATTATTGACCACCACTGCGCCTTGGTGTTGGCTAACAATACGCTTGACGATCGCCAAACCTAACCCCGTTCCTTCACTACCACGAGCCGTATCGCCACGAGTGAAGGGTTCAAATAGCTTGCCGATCTGGTCTTGTGGGATGCCAGGGCCGTTATCCTCTACCGTTACCCAAGCCAGCTTGTTATCCGCTGTCATGCCGGTTGATACCTTCACCCAACCATTGCCATAACGCAGCGCATTCACCACCAAGTTACTCACGGCACGCTTCATCGCGATCGGGTTGCCTAATGCAGGCTTCATGGTATCCGGAATATCCGTTTCAATCTGTACCTCATACCCTCCCTCAGAACTCGATACCTCGCGTGCAATGTCATCGACATCGACCGCTTCAAATGACTCTCGATCAACTGGCTTTAGGTAATCCATAAATTGGCTAATGATCTCGTTACACTCTTCCGTATCACTGATGATACCTTCGGCTAAATAACTGTCTTCCGGTGACATCATTTCTGTCGCTAAACGAATACGAGTAAGTGGGGTACGTAAATCATGACTCACCCCTGCCATCAACAACGTTCTGTCTTCTTCTAACTCTTGGATATCCTTAGACATTTGATTAAAAGTCCGAGTCACTGAACGAATTTCCTTTGTGCCTCGCACCGTTAATGGCGGTGGAATTTCACCACGCCCAACCTCCTGCGCTGCTCTTTCTAAAGCGATCAATGGCCGATTTTGCAAACGAATAAATAACCATCCACCAGCAACGATCAACATTGCCATGATCAGACTATTGCGAAATAGTGGCATAAAGTCTTCTTCTTGAAGCTCTGATAACGGTATGCGAATCAGTGAATTAGGAAGTTTTGCAATATCCATCCACAACACATAGCTATCTTTGGCTAGAATCAGACGCACTTCAGTCTCAGATCCTAACTCTTTGGTCATCTCCTCACTCATCAAGTCAATCGAGACTGCGTGATAATATTCGTTCGCGACTTCGCTATCTTTAGCATGTACCGTCACCCCTAATTGCTCAAGCACGCGCTGGCGCATTGGGGCCTCAATCTCAATATTATTTCTTTGGTCTAGAACTAAATTCAGCTCATGAGCCAGTATCTTATTGAACTGCTGCAAACTAGGCATTAAAGCGTAATTAAATACTGCGTAGTAAGAAAAGATTTGGCTTGCGACCAATAACGTTAAGAAAAGTACTATCGACTGAGTAAAGGAACTACGTATACGCATGGGGCACCCAAGATGTTGAAAGAAAAAACAAAGCGTTATATGACTATAACCATAAACCTTCGCTCTGAATAGAAAACGGGCCATCACATATCAATGAGATGGCCCGCAAATAGAGAGCTCTGAATCGCAGAATCAATGAAACGGCTTTCGGGCTTTCAATACTAAATTACAACGCCTTACCATCAGGAACGAAGACATAACCTAAACCCCACACTGTTTGGATATAGCGAGGCTTACTTGGGTCTTCTTCCACTAGGCGACGTAAGCGAGAAATCTGCACGTCGATAGAACGTTCCATCGCTGAATACTCACGACCACGAGCCATGTTCATCAGCTTATCGCGAGACATTGGCTCACGTGCGTTGGTGACTAATGATTTAAGTACCGCAAATTCACCTGAAGTCAGCGGCATTGGCTCTTCACCGCGGAACATCTCACGCGTACCCAAATTCAAACGGAATTCACCAAACTCAACCACTGATTCTTCTGTGCTTGGGGCACCTGGCGCTTCAATTACTTGGCGACGTAATACTGCTTTGATACGAGCAAGCAGTTCACGTGGGTTGAATGGTTTTGGTAGATAGTCATCAGCACCAACTTCCAAACCAACAATACGATCCACTTCATCACCTTTTGCAGTAAGCATCAGGATTGGTAGCGAGTTGTTTGCATTTCTTAGGCGACGACAGATCGATAGACCATCTTCGCCCGGCAACATTAAATCCAATACCATCAAGTGAAAATTTTCACGGGTTAACAGGCGGTCCATCTGCTCACTGTTTGCCACGCTACGCACTTGAAAGCCCTGCTCTGACAGATAGCGCTCTAACAGTGCACGTAAACGAGCATCGTCATCGACCACTAAAATTTTGTAGTTTTCTTGCATGTAATGGTTCCACCTATTAATCGCTTATTGGGTTATAAGCTTTTGGGCACAGTCTAATGAGTTTAATACATTAAAAATGTAACATTATTGGAGAAAAAGTCGCCTAAATAATTGTTAACGTATGTTGCCTTTCTATATATTCTATCTTAGATCATCATTTCATTAAGTCAGATTTATGAAAACCAAACTTATCACCCGAGAAGGTTATAACAAGCTCAAAGCAGAACATGACCACTTATGGCACGAGAAACGCCCTGAAATTACTAAGATAGTCACTTGGGCTGCAAGCCTTGGAGATCGTTCAGAAAACGCAGATTACACCTTCAATAAGCGTTTACTTCGTCAGATCGATCGCCGAGTACGTTTCTTAAGAAAGTTCCTACCTGATGTCACGATCGTTGATTACTCGCCACAACAAGAAGGTAAGGTATTTTTCGGGGCTTGGGTCGAAATTGAGAATGATGATGGGGAAATTAAGAAGTTTCGAATTGTCGGCCCAGAAGAGATATACGGCGATGCTAAAGGCTATATCTCTATCGACTCACCAATGGCTAGAGCTCTGCTCAAGAAAGAAGTGGATGATGAGTTTACGGTAAAAACACCGGAAGGCGACAAAGAGTGGTTCATTAACTCGATTCGCTACGCAGACAACGAATAACCAAACTTAATAAATACTTAGCGATGAGCTGAGTATTCAAGCAAACTCAAACTCCAGACAAAAGAAAACCCCGCTAGGCTTTCGCCTGACGGGGTTGAGTCTCTATCGCAGCAATCCGGCTACTGTTTATCTCTTCGAGATAAGGTGCTCCCTGCATCTTTCCTTGATAGTGGCTAAATCCTTTAACCAATTTCCTTTTTGTTCATCGCCATCCTAGCGGTGTCCATTCTAGCCTGTCATCCTGACTGGCGAATCTCATCCAGAGATTGTTACTTCCTTGCTGACTACTCATCCTAAGTAATCAAATCTTCATCCTGAAGATACCTAGTCCATTAGGCTTTTTCCTGTTCCTGCCAACTCCCTGTCGACAAGTTAAATATTACGGTAATTGAGCGAGTTTCCTAGATAGTCGCAAAAAACATTTCAGGTGGGAAATACACCCGAAAATACACAATCAAATAAAATCAGTGACTTAGGTTAATTTCAAGACAGTTTCATCGATTTAAAGAGACTTAGTCTCACATCACTTGTAAGAGATCTCGCACAAAGCAGGTATCACAAACGGAAATTCGACTTCTGACAGGATAATTACACAGCCAAAGCTAGAAAAAGCGTACGCTCACCCCCATGTATTTGTCATGATATTAAATAAGAGATTCATCGGATGAGCCAAGCTATCTGTCGACTGATCGCTGAAGAACTGAATGTCCGTTCTGAGCAAGTCACTGCCGCAGTAAACCTAATTGACGACGGTAACACCGTTCCCTTTATTGCCCGCTACCGTAAAGAAGTTACGGGTGGCTTAGACGATACCCAACTACGTAACCTTGATAGCCGCCTTTCTTATCTTCGCGAGCTAGACGATCGTCGCCAAACGATTCTTAAGTCGATTCAAGACCAAGGAAAACTCACGCCAGGACTCGAGCGTGATATCACTCAAGCAGACAGCAAGACTCGTCTAGAAGATTTATACCTTCCATACAAACCAAAGCGCCGTACCAAAGGTCAGATCGCGATTGAAGCAGGCTTAGAGCCACTTGCCGATAAGTTATGGAATGAACCACAGCACGATCCGGAAACGGAAGCAGCTAACTTCATCAGCAGCGATAAAGGCATTGCTGATACCAAGGCTGCACTGGATGGCGCACGCGCGATCATCATGGAGCGCATTGCGGAAGATGCAAACCTGCTTGAAAAGATTCGCCAACACCTGAACCGCAATGCAGAGCTTGGTGCTCGTGTTGTGGCTGGCAAAGAGAACGAAGGTGAGAAGTTCAAAGACTACTTCGAGCACAACGAAGCGCTTAGCAAAATACCGTCTCACCGTGCCCTTGCAATGCTGCGTGGCCGAAATGAAGGCTTCCTAACACTGGCAATGAACGCAGACCCAGAGCAAGAAGAAGGAGTACGTGGTTCATACTGCGAGAACATCATCTCTGATCACTACGGCATTACCCTAAACAGCGCTCCTGCAGATGCTTGGCGTAAGCAAGTGATTAGCTGGGCATGGCGCATCAAGGTTTCTATGCACATGGAAACCGAATTGATGGGCGCGATGAAAGAACGAGCAGAGATCGAAGCAATTGAAGTATTCGCCACCAACCTTAAAGACCTGCTAATGGCTGCGCCTGCTGGCCCTCGAGCAACATTGGGCTTGGATCCAGGTTTACGTACCGGTTCGAAAATCGCTGTTGTGGACTCAACAGGTAAAGTTCTAGCGACAGAGACTATTTACCCTCACCCACCGCAAAAGCAATACGACAAGTCAGCACACGTGGTTGAGCAGATGGTTCGTCAGTTCAACGTTGACCTGATTGCGATTGGTAACGGCACAGCTTCCCGCGAAACCGACAGCTTCGTGGCTGATGTGATTAAGCGTGGCAACCTAAAAGCACAAAAGATCATTGTTAGCGAAGCGGGCGCATCGGTTTATTCTGCGTCTGAGTTAGCAGCAAAAGAGTTCCCGAACATGGACGTATCGATCCGTGGTGCAGTGTCTATCGCGCGTCGTCTGCAAGATCCATTGGCAGAGCTGGTGAAGATTGACCCTAAATCGATCGGTGTGGGCCAATACCAACACGATGTGAGCCAAACTATGCTAGCTAAACGCCTCGATGCGATTGTCGAAGACTGTGTAAACGCCGTAGGTGTTGATGTGAATACCGCGTCTGCCGCACTACTTACTCGCGTAGCGGGCCTTTCTAGCACCATCGCTCAGAACATCGTGGATTTCCGTGATGAAAATGGTCGTTTTGAAGCGCGTACTACGCTGAAGAAAGTCGCTCGCTTGGGGCCAAAAGCCTTTGAACAGTGTGCTGGTTTCCTACGAATTATGGACGGCAAGAACCCTCTCGATGCATCATCGGTTCACCCAGAAGCTTACCCTGTGGTGAAAAGCATCGCTGAGAAAAACCACAAAGACATCAAATCTCTGGTGGGTAACACAGACTTCCTGCGTGGCTTGCATGCCATTGATTACACCAATGAAAACTTTGGTGTGCCTACGGTGACCGACATCATCAAAGAGCTAGATAAGCCCGGCCGTGACCCTCGCCCAGAGTTCAAGACTGCTACCTTCGCCGACGGTGTAAACAGCGTTTCAGACTTAGAGCCGGGCATGATTCTAGAAGGTGTGGTTTCAAACGTGGCTAACTTCGGTGCCTTTGTCGATATCGGCGTTCACCAAGATGGTTTAGTGCACATTTCAGCGCTTACCGATCGCTTTGTCTCTGATCCACGTGAAGTGGTTAAAGCGGGTGACATCGTGAAAGTGAAAGTGATGGAAGTGGATGTTCAGCGTAAACGTATTGCACTCAGCATGCGTATGAAAGACGAGCCGGGACAAGACAACCGAGCTCAACGTTCAAGTGCACCTCGCACGCAAAGCCGCCCGAATCAACACTCGCAAGGTGGACAACGCCGTCGTGAAGAGCCACAACAAAATGGCGCAATGGGCGGTGCATTCGCAGCTGCTTTTGCTAAAGCGAAAAAATAATCCAATAGCGCATTTGAAAAACAGATTCGCCTAAAACAGAAAACCTGCATCCCTTAGGGTATGCAGGTTTTTTTATTATTTGTTCAAAAAAGACATCGAAATTTAGCTGAATCATGAATTATCGATTCATAGCACGACTAACATTTCAGATGGAGCATGAGGCGCAACAGCATGACCATAATGATACTTTATGACCTTACGTCGTTTCTCCATCTGTCCCTCCTGAATCGCCGCATCTAAAACATGCTTTGGCAGGCGGAAACGCATGGTATAGCCTTTTCCTTGGTCAGCACTGTATGTTCTCAGCGCTAACAAGCTGAACAGCCGCTCAAAAGGGTCTTGTGGCTCTTCTTGGCTAACCGAATTGGCCTCTGACTCGTTCTCCATTTCATAACCTGGATGGTCTGAAGGATCCCAAGCCGACTGCTGCCTTCGTTTATCGTCTGATTTTACCTTACGCTCTGCATTGGTTCTCGCCAATGCTACTGCGGGAGCAACAGGCTCTCGGACTCTATTATCACGCGCAACTTGCTCTGTTTGCACATTAACGGACGGGGCGATTAGTGGCACACTCACTGCAGTTGCAGGTGACACAATCATCGCGAACTCTCCTCAAGAATCGCCCATCACTATTGCCATAACACTGTTGTACCGAGAACACACAACAGGCATGGCCCAAGTTACTGCACTCTGCTCAGGTGAGAGAGAGATGTCTGAGTATCATGCAGTGCATTGGTTAGATTATATATCGACCAAGATGGTGATAAATTTAGCAATTATTTTTGTGCGAAACTGACTAGCTCACTGCAGAAGGCATCCGCTTCCGTCATAAACGGTGCATGCGAGGATTGAGTGAAGATGTACTGCTCGGTGTGAGGTAGTGCATTGCCCAGATCTTTAGCGACCTTGATTGGCACCAGCCCGTCTAATCGACCGTACAAGCGCAGCATAGGAACGGAAATCTCCGGTAATTGTTCTCTTAAATCGACATCAGACAGCATCTTTAGTCCTGCCAATAATGATTCAGGGTTTGGTAATGGGCGGGACAGTACCGCTTGCTTAAGCTGTTTTACGTCTTGCCTTGCCGAAGGGCTGCCCATGGCTTGCAGGGCCATAAAACGTTCGATGGTGGTTTGAAAGTCTTCAACCAACTGTTCCGTAAACGCGGTTAATACGTTGGGTTGGATGCCGCGCCATAGTACCGGCTCTTTTGCGGCAGCGAATTTCGGTGAACTAGCAACCGTCACCAACTTGCTTACATAATCGGGATGATGTAATGCCATGTGCGTTGCGACCAAGCCACCAAGTGACCAACCGACCCAAATAGCTTGCTTAGGAGCTTCGGCCAATAGTTGCTGGGCTATCTCCTCAAGATCTTGAGCATGACAATGAGAGCTATGACCGTAACCAGGCAAATCGACAACGTGCACTCGGAAATCGGCCTCTAACGCATTTACGGTTTGCTGCCAGATTGCACCATTCATTCCCCAGCCGTGGACTAACACCAAATCGGGTCCCTGCCCTGAAACATGCCAATATAACGCGTCACTCATTCTCAATATTCCCTACTTTTTCCATCAGCGATAACCTGCACTTTTCAGTATGGTGAGCAAAAGGAACACCATAACCCAAAAGCATCGCGAGCTATGTTATCCGATTGGCTACAAAAACACACACCACGTCTGGTCACACCTCAATGTCACCTCTGCAAGCTAGATAAACAGCCTAATGATCACCACCCTCGATGGTGTGATAGTTGCCTAAAACTGTTCGAGCTCGTGCCTCGCTGTCAAAGGTGCGGACTGAAAACGGTCACAGCCGTCGAGCAATGCGGTGAGTGCTTGGCTGCCCCACCCCCTTGGCATCGGCTCTATTGTGTTGGTGATTACACCTTTCCAACCGCAGGCTATATCCAACAGATGAAGTATGCCGATAAATTCTGGTTTGCTCGAGATTTGTCGACCTTGCTCGCGTCACGCATCGAAGAACCAGCATCTCTCGTCACCAGTGTTCCCTTACATTGGCGTCGATACTTTCATCGTGGTTTTAATCAAAGTCAGCTACTGGCGCGTTACACCGCTCAAGACCTCAAGGTGGAGCATGCCGTTTTATTCAAGCGCATCCGTTCAACCGGTTCACAGCAAGGGCTAACTAAATCAGCCAGAAAAAGTAATTTGAAAGGTGCATTCGCGATGAAAAACACCAGCTTCTCAGCGATGGATTACTCGCATGTCGCGATAATTGATGATGTTGTAACCACAGGCAGTACTGTGTATCAATTATGCCAATTATTACTTGAAGTAGGGGTGAAAAGGATTGATATTTACTGCATCTGCCGCACTCCTGAGCCCTCTGGATAACTGGCGTGAGTCGCTACTTGTACAGCAATCCAACAAAAAAGGGCTGAATTACAAATCTGACAGGAGTAGAATGGCGCTAATAGCCTACAAATTTACTCAGGTATTCGTCGTGTCAAATATTACTATTACAGAAACAGCTCAAACTCATTTTGCCAATCTGCTGTCACAGCAGCCTGAAGGTACAAACATTCGTGTGTTCGTGGTAAACCCGGGTACACAAAACGCAGAGTGTGGTGTTTCTTACTGCCCAACAGATGCTATTGAAGCGTCTGACACAGAACTTAAATTTGAAGCCTTCTCTGCATACGTAGATGAGCTAAGCCTACCGTTCCTAGACGAAGCTGAAATTGACTTCGTTACTGACAAAATGGGCTCTCAGCTAACGCTTAAAGCACCAAACGCTAAGATGCGTAAAGTAGCAGACGATGCACCGCTTCTAGAACGTGTTGAATACGCAATTCAAACACAAGTTAACCCACAACTTGCTGGTCACGGCGGTCACGTTAGCTTGGTAGAAATCACTGAAGATGGCGCAGCTATCGTAGCATTCGGTGGTGGTTGTAACGGTTGTTCTATGGTTGATGTAACGCTGAAAGAAGGTATCGAAAAAGAACTTCTTCAACAGTTCGAAGGTGAACTGACTGCTGTTCGTGATGCAACTGAGCACGATCGTGGTGAGCACTCTTACTACTAATCTCTAATTTAGAGTTAATCGCTATTTGAAAGGTTGATGCGCAAGCGTCAGCCTTTTTTGTTATATGGATAAGCAAGTTAGGACTACCACGTTCTCTCTATACTCTTTTGTTATCCAGCAATATTTTTACCTCGTTACCATCTTGAGTAAGGTATTCAAGTGATCGTAATCGATTCCTGCTTCAATAATTTTCGGATATGAAAACTCGGATCTAGGAACTCAAGGTCATTTCCCCTATATTAGAATGACTTTATAAGAAAGAATTCCAATGAGCTAAGGAGCGAGCGCAATGACAAAAAGGACCAAGCCAGAGATTTTGACTAAACAAACTGTCGCTCAATCAAGACTATTCTCTATCGAGTCTCTCGACTTACGCTTTTCAAACGGTGAAGAGCGTACTTACGAACGCATGAAGCCTAGCGGGCGCAACGCAGTGATGATGGTTCCGATTACTGAGCAAGGCGATATTCTATTAGTCCGTGAATATGCAGCGGGAACTGAACGCTACGAGCTCGGCTTTCCGAAAGGACTGATTGATCCAGGTGAACAACCAAGTGACGCTGCGGTTCGTGAACTCAAAGAAGAAATTGGCTTTGGTGCTAACAAGCTCACTCCACTCAAGGAAGTGATTCTCGCCCCCTCTTACTTTTCTAGCAAGATGACGCTTTTTATCGCGGAAGATCTCTACCCAGAGAAGCTAGAAGGTGATGAACCTGAACCATTGGACATTGTGCGCTGGCCGCTTGCTCAAGCCGAAGAGCTATTAACGCATCTCGACTTCTGTGAAGCTCGCAGTATTACCGCCCTACTATTGACCCTTCGCTCGCTAAATAATAATTAAAGCCATAAGCGCCCCCGAAGAGTAAGAGAATATTTATGCCAACAACAAAAGATTTGTCTCATCTCCTACCCTCTGTGATTGAGGTTGCTCGCTCCGCAGGCCAACTCATCTTAGAGATCTACGAAAAGAAAGATTACGAAGAGTTCACCAAGAGTGACGACACGCCAGTCACCAGTGCCGATCTGGCAGCGCATAAACTGATCTCGAAAAAACTGAGTGAACTCACGCCAGATATCCCAGTGCTATCTGAAGAGGCCGCTGACATTAGCCTAGAAAAGCGCGCGCAATGGGATCGCTACTGGCTGGTTGACCCATTAGATGGAACGCAGGAGTTCATCGCAAGAAGCGGTGATTTCGCGACAATTATTGCACTAATTGAGCACAATAAGCCGGTGATGGGTGTGGTGTATGCACCAGTTTCTGGTGTGAGCTATTACGCTTACAGCGGTAAGGGAGCTTGGAAGATTCCAGACCTTAACGACAGCGTTAAAATCAAAACGCATCGTCATGAGTTACCAAACCAATCTATTGCAATGGCGATCAGCCGTCGCCAAGACATCAATCGTATCACTAGCCGTATGAGTCCCGCTTGGAACTATGACTTAGTGCCATTAGGCTCAGCAGCTTTGAAAGCCTGTTTAGTCGCAGAAGGTGCTGTCGATTGTTACTTGCGCCTTGGGCCTACTGGCGAGTGGGATACCGCGGCGACACAATGCATTGTTGAAGAGGCAGGTGGACGCATCTTAAGCACGCAATTAGAGCCACTCTCTTACAATGAAAGAGAGACGCTTGAGAACCCGAACTTCATTGTACTGGGTGATTCAGACTTACCATGGGTCGAGATCTTACAGGGTAAAGATTAGTCTTATCAATTACATAGCATTGAGGCCTCAGTCTAACTTTAAAATATAAAACATGAATAAAGCTCAAAGAGTAACCATTCATAATGCAAATAGTTTGATACTGATTCTATTCCTATTTATAAAAAGCGACTAAAAAAATAAATAGGAATGGATACTCCATGAAACGTCTTAGTTTGCTAGCTAGTACCGTCGCCCTAATTCTATCAGGATGCGGTAGCGACAGCTTAGATAATAGTCCACAAACACCACCAAGCTCATCATGTACCCTCGCCCTAATTCTATCAGGATGCGGTAGCGACAGCTCAGATAATAGTCCACAAACACCACCAAGCTCATCATTTAAGATCAACTCTACGGCAAGCACAAACGCCATAGAAGATATTCAATACCAATATCAACTATCGACAAACCACTCAGAATCCGTAGCCTACTCTGCTACTAATATACCTACTGGTATGAGTTTGAGCACTGATGGTTTGCTCACATGGACACCACTAGAAGGTACCCTTACATCTGGTGAGATTACCGTTAAGGCATTCGCTTCAAGTGATGCAAACCTATCTGACACTCAAACATTTTCAATAACTGTCAGGCCTGTCAACGACACTCCGGTAGCAGATACACCATTACAGCTTAATACTAATGAGGATGTCGCTCTTACTATTTCTCATGCAACTCTTCTAAGCAATGTGATAGATGTAGACTCTAGTAATTTAACAATCACAAACTTATCAATTGATAACCCAGCCATAACTATTACTGAAAACAGTGACTCGATTACTCTTACAGCAATGCAAGATTACAATGGCAGTGCGAACTTATCATTCAATGTTTCAGATGAAGAATTTACTATCAGTAATAGTGGCATTGTATTAATTTCAGCAATCAATGACCCTGTACAAGTAGAATCTTTTACTAGCTTAAGTGTAGAAGCTGGTGAATCACTATCTTTTCAAGTTCAAGTCACCGATCCAGACGATGAAAACAATGGTTCTGATATTAAGTTCTCTTTGACCAACGCGCCTAATGGACTGTCGGTTTCAGAGACAGGGAACCTGACAATATCCTCTTCTGTTCTTGCCTCAACCATTCATGACGACATCGTTTTAAAGGTTCAAGATGGCTTAGAAGATGGCGCCGTAATTGCGCAAAACAATTTCAAACTCTCTGAACTGTTCTACTACACCGTACAAGGTGAAATCTCTAGCTATTATGAGAACACAGCGATTGCAGACAGCATCGTCAAAATATCGAATAACGGTTCTGTTTTAGCTGAAGGGAATACTGGCGTATCAGGTAAATACAGTATTAAGGTACTGGATACTGATTTAGATACCAGCAGAGCAATTATAGTTTCAGCTGATGCGGTAGGTTTTTCTGAAGCTTCAGAGTCCAAGCAATTTTCGGATATCAGTACAGCAATAAATTTATATCTACCAACGATTCACGCAAATATTAGCTTTGATAGTCAAGTAGCTTCAGATCTACAAGTCGATAATGAAACTCTTGTTTCAGTTGAGGCTCATAGCTTTGTAAACGTGCACGGGGAAGCAATAAATGGACAAATTAATTCAGAGCTATTCGTCATAGATCCGTCGTTAGATATTGATTTGATGCCTGGTGAAATGATTACTGAGACTCCTTCAGGAGAAATAGTTCCAATTGAATCTTTTGGAGCTATCACTGCAACCTTTACTGATAGTGATGGAAATGAACTCCAATTAGCAAATGGTAAAACTGCACGAGTTCGAATCCCTGCTTCAGGTGCTAATCCACCGGCGACAATTCCACTCTTCTATTACGATGAAGTACAAGGTATTTGGGTAAAAGAGGGTACTGCAACTTTAGAAAATGGATTCTACGTTGGGGAAGTAGCCCACTTTACAACGTGGAATGCTGATAGGGTTTATGAAACCATATTTATTAACGGTTGTGTCGTTGACAAAGAAAACCAACCAATTGTTAATGCAAGAATTCGCTCGGAAGGTATTGACTACAATGGCAGTTCATCTGCCTATAGTGATGTTCAAGGTAACTTTAGAATACCGGTTAGACAGAATAGCAGAGTGCTAATCTCTGCAGAAAGTCAGTATCAAAGTCGCACAGAAACTATTCATACCAGCTCACCTAATACGCATGAGTGCTTAACTCTTGATGATGCTACAACTAAGATCCAACTTACCTGGGGACAAAGACCTGAAGACTTAGATACGCACTTCTATGGTCCAAATGGTGAAGACGATCGATTCCACGTTTACTATAGTAATAGGAACTTCATTCAATCTGGCAACAATATCTTCTTAGATGTTGATGATACAAGTAGCTACGGCCCCGAAATAGTAACCGTTCCTGACTTTACTATTCCTGGAACCTATCGTTATGGCGTATACAACTTCTCTAGAACTGGCGAAATTCAACGTCGAGAAACTAAAGTAGAAGTCATTTTAGATGGCATTCGTACTGTGTTTACTCCACCAGAAGGTAACGCTGAACTATGGTGGCATGTATTTGAAATTGAGGTTAATGATAACCTCAGCTATGACCTTGTGCCTATAAATCAGTGGTCAACAACGGATCCTGATTCAGTTGCTAGACCTACTCCTGCCGCTCGTAGTAGTAGACAAATACTGGAATCACTCCAATTAAAGAAAATTTACGCAGGGAAAATGCTAGAAAGCAAATACTACGCTGACTAAGTATTAACATGTAAATAGTAAAAAGGGGATAGAATTTAATTCTATCCCCTTTTCTTTTACTCATTCATTTTTTAAAAAGTATTAAAAACGTCCTTGGTAACTAAATTGGTACTTACCTTGGCTATCTGGATTACCAAGCCATTTCAGCTGACTCTGCATGGCTGGTGGGAATTCTGCACCCGGTTTGAACCATGCTGCCGAGGTGTAGCTTTGATTTGGTGTAACGTTCGCAGAGAACTCGCTATCCACTTGAGCACTCTTCTGAGAGCCCTTGGCTGCCAGTGTATTATCTTCACAAGTGATGTCAGCAATCACAGGCCCAAGGTCCAACGAACCCACAGGTGAATCGACTGCAGCACCAGACCAAGCCACAGTACCTTCTCCAGACTGACACCAAGGTTGAGCATGAACCGCATGCTTGATCGTCAGCTCAACCTGTCCACCAATTGCAACCGGGACTGGAATCGCTGGCGCATATTTCATCACGTTAGCAGCGGGCATTGATGCGACTAAGTTTTCCGCATACGCACCACTTATGCTGTACCCAACGCGCCCTTTTCCTGACAAGTTCATGTCGCTATTACGACCAAAACGAACCGCTAATTCAGCTTTGGCTTGGAAGAGTTTAGAGAACTGGAAGTCCCACTGTACTGAACCGTAATTAACACGCTGCCAGGCGATATTATTGGCGCTGCCCTGCCAAACCGTTCCTTCAACACCTTCAATATTCAAGCCACGCACAGCCGGTGCATGTTTGAGTACAAAAGAGGCCGGTAGGTGCAGCAACAGACTAACCGAGAAAAAGACGATAAAGATGCCGCCAAAAAGTAAACCTAACTTCAAAGATAAACCGCGTTTCACATTAACCTCGTTTAAACTGTAGTCGGTTGACCTCAATAACCCCTGGGTTATCGGAGCGATCAATGTCCATAAACTCAACTTCGACACCCTGCTTCTCTTTCAAGTATGTCAGCCAATCTACGAACTGATTAAAAGGCACAGGTTTCACCCAGACTTGCAGCATCTCGCCACGCGGCTGAACTCGAATTAATTCAATCTTAAAACGACGCATAGAAGCAGGCACAGATTGGTTTAAAGGCTGGCTAGCAACAATCCCACCACTTCCTCGAAGCTCCACCACTTCGTTGGCTTTGTTGGTTACCCAAGCCAGTAGTTGCTTCTCACTTTGAATACGGTTTTGTGCCATTTCAGCTCGCTGACTAAGCGGCTGCAATAGCCCCCAGTACACGATGCCTAGCACCAATAGAATCGAACAACCGATCACTAATCGTTGCTCTCTTTGACTTATTGAAGTCCACCACGCTTGGAGTGGCTCAATCATATTTCTCATCACTGATCTCCTTACGCAGTTTATTGACGGGGTTTAAGGGTAAAGCTACCAAATACGGCATCACCATTACGATTCAATGGCCCTTGCTCAACGGTAAACTTCTCTTCAAGTTTCACTCGCGCAGTCTCGAAATGTTGGAAGTCAGAACTTTTCGCTTCCAATTTCACCTCTGAGCGGTTGCCGTCGTAGCGAATACTATTCACTTCGATGGCTTTCACTTGTCCTAAAGTTTCTGGCAGTAACGCTAGCCATCCAAGTAAGGAATCACCATCACCCGAGCCACCATACTTCTTAGCTTCGTCGTTCATCTGGCGCTTAAGGTAGCTGACCGTCGGAATACGTTGCTTGCCCGGAAGTACACTTCTAAAAATACGTTCACTCTCCGTTCGGTACGCTTCGGCTTGTGCTTCGTACTGCTGAACCTTTAAGACTTGCTGAGTGACGATCACCGCCACCAGCAAACAAGCTGCGATCGCTACTTTTTGCCATACACGCCAGTACTTACTGAATGAAGATTTGGTTTTAAAGGTGCCAGTCAGTAAGTTTACGCCACTTGTGATGGCTTGTTGGCTCAGTAAAGACATCACCAGTTCAGCAGGCTTAGCTTGCCACTCAATGCCACTTTGCTGTTGAATGTCATCACTTGGCAGTGCGGTGTAGCTAAAAATCGTTGGTGACTGCTCTTCGTCATCTAAGGCAACCCAATCGCTTTGTAAGAACATCGCTATCCACGCCTCATTGATCGACACTGCTTGATAGTTGCTTTGACGCAATAACCAATGTTGGTCGATCTGCAGCGCACTGATGCCCTGCTCTTCTAAAGGCAAGGCTAAGGTGTCTGGCAGTACTTTACGAAAGATAATGTTCGCTTCGCGGAAGGTATCCAGCGCCTGCTTAAGCCACTCACGCTCAACACCACACACAGTGGCATGGGTTGCATCTTTATCTAAAACGGTCAGGTGTAAGTCTTCGATATCTTGCGCAACTTCGTCTTCTAATAAAAACGGCAGCATAGAATCGAACTGGCGAGCAGCACCTTTCGGGATCTCAACACGCTTAATTAAGCACTCATTTCCCGGTAATAAAGCGATACAACTGCGTTTTTCAGCGTAAGGTGTTAACTCATCCAGCTGGTCCCAGCTAGACAGTTCGCCACTTGCTATCACTTCTTGTTGGCTTGTCGACCAAACTAACCACTGCACAGGGCTCTGTGGTTCGCTACTCAGTCGAACGGTCAGAAACTCGCTCACTGATTCCTCCAAAACGACGGCGTACCACCGTCACTGTTTCTCGATTACTACTATAGAAAAGCGTTCGTATACGTACACGAGATTGCTCAACTAAAACCTCTGCATCTAGCTCAAAATAGGCACTATCTACAGTTAAATATGCTTTTGCTTTTTTGCTGACGTCAGCACTGACCGCGGTAATGGCGCCCTCGGCCATGAAGTCATCCACAGTGTCCCAGCCATCAAACGGGCGTTTATCAATAAGCTGTTTTGCATCCGACTCACTTAAGCCAGGTGCAAACATCGCTTCCAATAACGGCGCTTGTTGCTCAGTTAATGTATTCACATTCAGTCGAAAATCATCGGTCGGTAAGGCACACACAAAAGGACGCACTTTATTCATAACCTCACCAGTCACCTGATACACCGCTCTCAGCTCAGACTCATCCGCCATCAAACCATTTGGCGTGACATAAGGTGGTTTCATCGCCTCATAGGTGCTGTCCCCGACGCCTGCCGAAGAGGTTGCTCGAGTATCGCTGTCGACAAATTCCCAGCTTGAATGCGCGATAACCTCAGCTTGATAAGGCTCAACGTCTTGGTTTTCCAATAAGGTTTGCCAAACCGTCACTAAATAAGGTGTCTGGTTGCTGGAAGTGGTTGCCACTCCCGCTAATGCATTGAGATTAAAACAAGATTGCGCGTCAATAATACGCCCTTTAACTTGCCCATAATCTAATGGGTACACCTGCTCTTCCAGTGCCCATGGCTGACTTAGGTTGACCGTATCACTGTCTTTGTAGCTTTGCCTGATACCATCTTGTACGAGCGCTTCAACGCCAATGCTATACCAATAAGCTTGTTGGTAATTCAGCTGGTTACCAACACGTTTGAATTGAGTAAACAAGCGCTCCGACATGCTACCTGCAATGGTTACCATTATCGCCAATAACATCATGATAACGATCAGCGCGACGCCACGTTGCTTACGTCCTAGCGATCGTCTTGTTAGTACAGGCTGACTAGTTCGACGCATCACCGTCCCCCTCGCTACTGTCTGAGGAGTTACGGCTTGAAGAGTCACTGTTTGAATCACCACCAACCTGATCTAGGGTACCACTTGGTGTCAGGTAAATTCGCTCTATCTCACCATAATCTTTTAATGTCAGCTTAAGCCTCACCGCCTTTGGTAACGACTTATCACCTTGCCATTCTTTGCCCCAACGCTTTCCATCGTAGAACTCAAACTCCAAGTTCTCAACCTCATCAAGCAAAGGGGTGATGACCGCCTCCTGCCCTGCGGTTGTATCTGGGTAGCGCCACCACAGGCGTTCAAGCGTCTCTTCTTTAAGACGGTAGCCCACTTTTGTCACTTCACCACGAGGAAACTGTTGCTGTGGGTTGTGCCAGCCAAGACGAGTAAACACCACACCTATGCTATCGGAGTCCAATAAATACTCTTTCACTATGATGAGCTTAGATGATGCTTCTTCACCATCAGTACGAAATTGTCGCACTGCCATCTGGCGAAAATCATTATCTAAGATAACTAAACTGCGCTGTAGTTGGTTCAAACGAGCACTGCGCTCTGTTGAAAGCTCGTTGCTTCGCTGCACTTGATTCACTACTTGATAGGCCGCCATACTCAGCGTGGCGAAAATAGCAATCGAAACAAGCACCTCAATTAGACTGAAGCCTCTCCCTTTTGAAGATAGCCCTTGTTTGCGAGGCACACTGTTATTTACCATCATGCTTTTAACTAACCGCATTCTCTTAGTTGACCACACGCTTTTAGTTGACCACATAACTGCGCACCGTAACGACTGGAGAAGCTTGTTTATTAGTTGCCACACTCACATCAAAAGCTTTTAGCATATTATCGGTCGTATCGATTGGGGTAACTTTCCAAAACCACTCTCGACCGGCTAGCTCTTGCGTGCCTTGTGTCTTTTTCAGCTTCTCCGGGTGTAACATCACCAAAGCCATTTGATTATCAACGACCATAGCCGCGAAGGTTTTTTCTTCTAAATAGCTCAATGTATTGATGTGCTGGGTTACGGCGCGAATCACACTGATCGCCGCAGTAGCAAAGATCGCAAGCGCCACCAACACCTCAAGCAGCGTCATACCACGAGAGCGAGAAGGAGAACGGTTATTCCTCTTCATCTTCTTCTCCTGGTTCTAACAATCGAATCACACCATTATCCGACACTTTAATACGCCAGCCATCTTGTATGGTATCGCCTGTGTTGGGGTAGAAAGAGAGTGTAAATGGTGTCACTTCAGCACTCGACAAGATGAAAACCTGTGGTGGCTTAGGCTTCTTTTTTTCTTCAAGGTCAGCAAACATATCTTCATCAAATAAGCTTCCTGGGTTGAATAACCGATCATCGTCTGCCCATGCGCCACCGCCTAAGCTGAGTGATAGAGCAAGATCTTCCGGTAACTCTGTTAAAGAGGGTATCTTTTCGAATTCGACTTCCTGCCAGCCTTCAGACTTCAGCGTCATCAGAACATAGGTCGATTTCTTGTCATCGATGCGAATACCAAAATCCAGGCCACTCAAAATCGCTTCTTCGCTGAGTAGCTGAACTCGTTGATAGAAACTTTGAGCGTATTTTTTTGCGGCACCTTTATTATTGGTAGGAATGGTCGCAATTACAGCGACCGCTGTTACTGATATTAATACCAACACCAGCAGAATCTCAATCAAGGTGAAACCTGGCTGTTTGTGCTTAGCTTTCACCTTGCAGACTCCATCTGTTTGCGTCCTACTATCAACTAACGACATCAAGCCTTAGCTTACTGAAGATCTTGCATATTCCAGTTACCGATATCCGCATCAATACCTTCACCGCCTTCTTGGCCATCTGCGCCAAGAGTAAAGATGTCGATCGTGCCGTTGTCACCAGGGCTTAGGTATTGGTAATCGTTGCCCCATGGGTCGTTTGGTAAATGCTTGATGTAGCCGTCATCACGGTAGTTACGTGGCTCTGGGCTGCTTGGCTTAGAAACCAGTGCATCAAGACCTTGATCCGTTGTTGGATACACGCTGTTATCCAGTTTGTACATATCTAGCGCATTCTCTAGCGCCACGATATCTGTGATGGCTTTCTGTTGGTCAGCTTTATCTTTGTTACCCAATAGGCTAGGTACAACAACGCTCGCCAACACACCAAGGATAACCACAACCACCATCACCTCTAGTAGGGTAAAGCCTGATTGTTTCTTCATTTTATTTTTCATTATTTTCTCCAAATTACAGACAACGATTCGAGGGGAATGTTGTCCTTCTTCTCGATAATCCAAAAACGCTCTACGAACAGTGTTAGCCGCTCAATAAGTTGTTCATTTCAAGCATTGGCATCAGAGTCGCCATCACAATAAACAGTACCAAGCCCGCCATCAGAGCAATAAGTGCTGGGGTAAAAATGCCTAACGCAATATTTACCGTCGACTCAAAGCTTTGGTCTTGGTTATCAGCTGCACGAGTCAGCATCTGCTCTAATTGACCACTCTGCTCACCACTGGCAATCATGTGCAGCATCATTGGCGGGAAGAGCTTAGTGTGATCAAGCGCTTTGCGCAGGCTTGCCCCTTCTCTCACGCTATCTGATGCTTGCAAGACTTGTTGTTTCACATGGTGGTTCGACATCACGTCAACCGCAACCTTCATCCCTTCAAGGATTGGAATCGCACTTGAAGTACAGATTGAAAGTGTACGGGCAAAACGAGAGGTATTAATGCCTTTCGCTATCTTGCCAATCAACGGGATACTCAACAATTTGCGATCCCAATTTAGACGCACGCCCGGTCTTTTAAGCGCAGTCTTAATCAACACAATCACACCAATGATCAGCAACAGTAATTGGATGCCCCAATCCTGGATAAATTCACTCGATGCCAATAAAAATTGGGTGGGCTTAGGAAGCTCTTGCCCCATTTGAATAATAGGTTCAACAATCTTAGGTACTACGGTTGCTAGTAGGAACGAAACGATAGTCACCGCAAACACCACCAGTACAACAGGGTAGACCATCGCTTGCAGCAGCTTAGAGCGCATCTTCTGGCGGTTTTCCGCGTAATCGGCTAATCGCTCCAGTACCGCGTCTAAGTGCCCAGATTTCTCACCAGCCGCGACCATGGCTCTAAACAGTTCATCAAAGATGTGCGGGTAATCAGCTAAGCTATCTGCTAGCGAGTAGCCTTCCGTCACTTTAGAGCGAACTGCCAATAACATAGTTCGAATGCGAGGCTTTTCCGATTGCTCCGCTACGGCCTTCAAACACTCTTCCAACGGCATACCGGATTGTACTAGAGTGGAAATTTGGCGAGTAATCAAAGCAAGGTCTGATGTACTGATGCTACGCTTAAAGCTGGTCGATGGCGTTGAGCCTTTCACTGTTCTCGCTTTAGCTTCGGTCATTTCAACCGGCATCAAACCTTGCTCTTTTATGCGCTGACGAGCCTGACGAGCGTTATCCGCTTCAATCGAGCCCTTTTTACTTTTGCCTCTAGCATCCAGTGCTTTGTATTCAAATGCCGCCATACTAGACTTCCTTGGTCACACGCATCACTTCTTCTAGTGAAGTAATACCTTGACGAACCTTAGCTAGGCCATCATCGCGAATACTTGGGGTTGTGCCACGTATCACTTTTTCGATCGCTTGCTCACCCGCTTCGCTGTGAATTAACTCTTGTACTGACTCATCGACCATTAGCAACTCATGAATACCGGTTCGGCCGCGATAACCCTTATGGTTACACGCCTCACACCCTTTGGCATGATAAAGCGTTAGGCTGTCTTTCTTCTTCAAATCAAAAAGCTTTTTAGTCTCTTTGTCCGCTTCGTACGGTTCTTTACAGTCGTTACACAAGGTACGAACCAAGCGCTGCGCCAACACACCAAGCAGTGAAGAGGAAATAAGAAATGGTTCGATACCCATATCACGTAAACGCGTAATGGCACCTACTGCGGTATTGGTATGGAGGGTCGACATTACTAAGTGACCCGTCAAAGAGGCTTGAACCGCAATCTCAGCAGTCTCTAAGTCACGGATCTCACCAATCATTACCACGTCCGGGTCTTGACGAAGAATCGCACGTAAACCACGAGCAAAGGTCATATCCACCTTAGGGTTTACTTGTGTTTGGCCGATACCATCGATATCAAATTCGATTGGGTCTTCAACGGTAAGGATGTTGCGTTCGTTGCTGTTTAGCTCTTGCAGGCCTGCATACAAGGTTGTGGATTTACCTGAACCCGTTGGACCCGTTACCAAGATAATACCGTGCGGACGCTGAATCAGTTTACGGAAGTTCTCGTGGTTCTCTGCCGTCATACCCAAGCTATGAAGGTCTAGGCGAGTCGCGTTTTTATCCAACAGACGCATTACCACGCGCTCACCATGCGATGAAGGCATGGTTGATACACGAACGTCAACTGCCCGACCACCAATACGCAGTGAGATACGACCATCCTGTGGCACGCGTTTTTCCGCAATATCTAACTTCGCCATAACCTTTACTCGCGACACGAGCAGCGGCGCCAATTTACGGCTTGGCGCGAGAACATCACGCAACACACCATCAATACGGAAACGAATCGAAAGCGACTTCTCAAAGGTTTCGATATGGATATCCGAAGCACCTTCTTTTATCGCCTCACCCAACATCGCATTAATCAGCTTGATGATTGGGGCATCGTCTTCTGACTCAAGCAAGTCTTCATCTTGCGGTAACTCTTCTGCTAGCGAGAAAAAGTCGTCATTGTCAGCACCAATGTCTTCCATTAGCTGACGCGCTTCTGACGAGTCACGCTGATAAGCATCTGTCAGCTTTTTATCAAATTCGTCTACGCTGATCGCTTGTGGCGTAAAACCATTTTTCACCACACGGCTTACTTCGATGATCGCCGCCGATTTCAGAGGCTCAACGTAATACAATGTCGGAGCACGTTCTGGGTGCTGATACTCGAGCACCATTTTGTAGCGGTTCGCAAAGCTAAACGGCAAGCGCTGATAAGTACGTGCCGCCCCTATCAACTCAGCCATTATTCTTGTTCCATTTGATCGATGAATGCTTGGATCTCAGCCGGATGATTCCTCTCTGAACCGAATTTAGGCAACACTGGGATGTTATCGTCTGCCATCAGTTTAAGGCCCTGCTCTGACTTATACAGCTGTTCAGCGCGGATGAAGTTATATTTACGCTGAGTGATACCATCGGCTGTCATGCCATCACGAATGATGGTTGGCTTGATGAATACCATTAGATTCTTTTTCTCAACCTGAGTACTGGTTGATTTGAATAGATGACCGAGCACCGGGATGTCGCCCAATAGTGGCACCTTAGACTCACTCTCTAATGCACGTTCATCAATTAGACCACCAAGAACCAGCATTTGACCGTCTTGAACAATCACTGAAGTATTTAGCTGACGCTTGGCAAAACGAACATCGACTGCGCCGTTCGCACCCAATACGTTCGACACCTCTTGTTCAATATTCAACTGAACTGAGTCGCCTTCGTTGATTTGTGGAACCACTTTAAGCTTGATACCCACTTCTTTACGCTCAACCGTTTGGAATGGGTTGTCGTTGCTTGAGCCCGCCGTCGAGCCAGTAAGAACCGGTACTTCTTCACCAACGATAAACGACGCTTCGCCATTGTCCATCACAGTAATGCTTGGAGACGATAGGATATTTGAGTTTGAATCGGTCGCAACTGCACTGATCAAAGCTGTCCAGTCGCCCATCACCACACTCATTGCGGCACCGTTTACGCCAGCAAGAGCGGAAGCTAAAGTCGAGTAATCACCCTGCTCTGTCTCTTGCACAGTGTAAGGCTTTGAACCATCACTTGGCGTAACAACTTTATCAACTGTCTTGTCTTCGGCTTCTTCTAAGCCAACCATAACCTGACCGATCGATGCGCCGGTGTTGCTGTATTGAATCATGGCACCCGTTTCTAGGTTACCCCATTGCACGCCAAGGTTAACGCCGTCACCTTCTGCCATTTCAACAATCAAGGCTTCAATCAATACTTGAGCACGACGAATATCTAGTTGAGCAATCACATCTTGTAGCGCGTTCATGATATCTGGCTGTGCGGTAATGACTAACGAGTTAGTATCGCTGTGCGCTGAAATCACGACTTTATCGCGTTGAGATGAGCTGCCTTTAGTTGAAGTTTGCTTCTCTGATTGCAGGTTGTCCGACACGCCTTTCAGTACATCGACTAAGTCTTCTGCTTTTGCATATTTAAGGTAGATAACTTGGTTATTACCCTTAGTTGCCATCTCGACATCAAGTTGCTCAATCAGCTTTCTTAAACGGCTACGAACCTTAGGGTCACCAGAGATAAGAATTGCATTGGTACGCTCGTCGGCCACCAGCTTAGGTTGTAGGAATGCTGGTGTGTTCTTCGCGTCGGTGGTTTTATTCAACGCATCAACAATACGCACCATTTCAGCGGCTGAAGCATTCTTTAGCTCAACCACCTCGATCTCTTTATCACCGGCTTGGTCAACACGCTTGATGATTTCCGCTAAGCGGTTTACGACCGCCGCACGACCAGTGATTAGAATGATATTCGCTGGGTCGTAGTGCACAACGTTACCCGCGCCCGCATTATCGTTCAGTTGACGAAGCAGAGGAGAAAGCTCACGAACCGAGACATTACGAACGGTAACAACGCGTGTTACTACGCTGTCGCCCGCGATAGAATCACGATCACCGACAACAGGAATGGCAGAGGTTTTAGAATCCTTAGCCTTGATGATCTTCAGAACACCTGAGTCCATTTCAACGACCGCATAGCCGTAAACCTCTAATACATTGAGGAAGAAGCTATAATATTGTTCTTCATTGAGTACGTCATAACTGCGCACATCAATTTTTCCGCGCACCGATGGGTCAACGATGATCGTTTTCTCAAGGTTGCGGCCAACAATATTAATAAACTCTTGAATATCAGTGCCTTTAAAGCTGGCACTAAAATCATTAGCGATGGCTGCGGGTGTGCAGATTAAGCTTCCTGCCAGTAACCATGCACTTTTCTTAAACCAATGCTTCACGTACTTCTCCTACACTTTCGTCTTTCATTAGACGTAAAGTTTTAAAATTCAATAAACACTTCATGTTGTTGCCCATCTCTCTCGACGACCAGATTTAATTCTGTCAGTTCTGAGATTGAACGGAATATGTTGCCCATAGCGGCTGGGTCTGTCAGGTCTTGACCATTTAACTGAGTGGCAATATCTCCGTTTTGGAGCCCAACAGAGTTAAAAAGTTCTGAATCTTTGCCAGGGCTCACACGATAACCGATCACACTGTCGTCGCGTTTCACCTGAGACAATCGAACATATTGGAAGATTTGTTGCGGGTCTTTCATTATCTTCGCTTTAATCTCATCAAGCTTCTCTTCTGCAGAAGCCGGGTTATTACCACGAACTGAAGAGGCACGACGTGGTGCAGGTTCTGATACCGCTAAACGCTTGTACTCAATACCTTCTAGCATCAGCGTTTCATCACGACCTGAGTTATCAATGATCACGCGGTCGATTAACACGGCTTTTAGCTTAGCTCTGGTGCCTTCTATCTGTTCATTGATCCCATAAGTCGCTTGCGTACCACGGTTGGCAATCACCGCTAAGCTCAATTCAGGATTAGAACTGGCAACCGCACCAACCAAGACGAGGTTAAGGCGTGTCTTGGGGGCATCTTGAATCACTTGTTGCTCAACCACTGCGGGTTTGCTTGGGTTATAGGCACCAAACATGTTGCTCTGTTGTAAAGAAGAGATATCGAGAGTCGACTGAGGCGTAGCAGACGACGACACCATTGCTTTCCAAGGCACAACCGTTTGCTCGGCAGGTTCAACAAACCAGACAAGTTGTCCTAAAATCCATGCTGAAGCGGCAATGAGTACACAACAAGTGGCGATACTCAGTTTCTGCTGAAGCACAAATCCATTATCTAATAAGCGGCTCAACATAGGAGAATTTCCTATACGATTTTTGAGCTCTAAAAAGTTCACTTCCCTTGCCCCTTCTCATGACAACAAACGCTGCAAACTATTAAACTTTCAGCTTTTTTATTCATTCGTTCGATACCGAGCTTATATAAGCATAAGATCTTGAACTATATCATAGCAAATCGATAAATCGGCATTACATAGCGATTTTGCAATATGACTTGAAAAAAATGCTAGCCGCCTCCACATAAAACTTCTACCTAATGTGATAAGCATCATCAAAAACATGTTGCGCACTGTTCACTACAGTTAAACCGCATTCATTTCTCACTTAATAAGGCACAGCCCTATATGAAAACTTCTAATGAAGCTGTCAGACTCGATAAATGGTTGTGGGCAGCACGCTTTTACAAAACTCGGTCTATTGCTCGTAACATGGTCGATGGTGGCAAAGTCCACTATAATGGTCAGCGCAGCAAGCCAAGTAAGATTGTCGAACTTGGGGCAGTTATTACACTGCGCCAAGGTAATGAAGAAAAGACGGTAACGATCGAGAAAATCTCAGCCCATCGTGGTGGAGCACCGATCGCTCAAACCCTCTATGAAGAAACCACCGAGAGCTTAGCAAAAAGAGAAGAGTTTGCAAAACAGCGTAAACTGCATGCACATAACCCAGCTCCAGAGCGTCGCCCTGATAAAAAGCAACGTCGTGACATCATCAAGTTCAAGCATCAATAAGCTAGAAGGAATAGCCAAATGGCAAACAATGTTTTAAATCGCTACCTATTTGAAGACCTATCAGTACGTGGTGAATTGGTACAAATGGATGAAGCGTACCAACAGATTATTTCTAGCAAGGAATACCCAGCTCCAGTACAAAAACTGCTGGGTGAGCTATTGGTTTCAACTACGCTACTAACTGCGACCCTAAAATTTGAAGGCTCTATCACTATGCAGCTGCAAGGTGATGGCCCGGTATCTCTAGCAGTTATCAATGGCGACCATAACCAGAAGATCCGTGGTGTTGCTCGCTTTGAAGGCGAAATTGCCGACGACGCAGGTCTACACGACCTAATGGGTAAAGGCCACCTAGTGATCACTATCGATCCTAAGAAAGGTGAACGCTACCAAGGTATCGTTGGTCTTGAAGGCGACACACTAGCTCAAGTACTTGAAGGTTACTTCGCGAACTCTGAGCAGCTTAAGACTCGTCTATGGCTACGTACTGGTGAGCACGAAGGCAAAGCACACGCTGCAGGTATGTTGCTGCAAGTTATGCCTGATGGCACAGGTACTCCAAATGACTTCGAGCACTTAGAGCAACTAACAGACACAGTGAAAAACGAAGAGCTATTCTCTCTTGAAGCAAACGAACTGCTTTACCGTTTGTACAACCAAGAGAAAGTACAGCTGTTCACTCCACAACCGGTTGAGTTCTTCTGTGGTTGTTCTCGTGAACGAAGCGCAGCAGCGATCATTACCGTTGCTCAAGAAGAGATTTACGACATCCTAAGCACCGAAGGAAGCGTTGCTCTGCACTGTGATTACTGTGGCACAAACTACTCGTTCGATAAGAACGATGTTGATGCACTGTATGCAGAAGCAGCAGATAAAGGCAGCAATACGGTTCATTAATTTACGTCGTACCAAAAACACGTAATTTACCCCAAAAAGGTCAGCACTAAGCTGGCCTTTTTTGTGATCAAAATAGCGCAAACTTCGTAACATCTCGTAATAAAATCACCGCTTAATTTTAATCAATTAATAATGTTCCCGCCCCTAGCGCAAAGGTTTGCGTACAGGATAGACTAGTTAGGCCAATATGTGACGAGACACTTAAACCCCATGGTTAATATGGATATTTTTTGAGCTGTATCCCTGTTTCCCCCGAGTCTCGTTGCTAGCATGGTGAGCAGATAACAATAAAAAATTAATACAAAATCCCTACAAAATATCCTACAAGGAGCACCTATGACCGTTATGGAACATACTAAGGCTGCACAAATTGATCTAACTAAGCACGGACTTACTGGCGTTACCGAAGTTCTTCGTAATCCTAGCTACGAGCAGTTATTCGTTGAAGAAACGCTGCCTGGTTTGGAAGGCTACGAAAAAGGCGTAGTAACGGAACTAGGCTCAGTTGCTGTTGACACTGGTATCTTTACTGGCCGCTCACCGAAAGATAAGTACATTGTTAAAGATGACACGACCCGCGATACCATGTGGTGGTCAGATCAAGGCAAAAACGATAACAAACCGATCACAACTGAAGTATGGAATGAGCTAAAAGAGCTTGTAACAACTCAGCTATCTGGCAAGCGCCTGTTTGTGATTGACGGTTACTGTGGTGCTAACCCAGATACACGCTTAAGTGTACGTATTATCACTGAAGTAGCGTGGCAAGCGCACTTCGTTAAGAACATGTTCATTCGTCCAACAGACGAAGAGTTGGCAACGTTCGAGCCAGATTTCGTGGTAATGAACGGTGCTAAAACAACCAACCCTAATTGGGAAAAACAGGGCCTAAACTCTGAGAACTTCGTTGCTTTCAACCTAACAGAGCGAGTTCAAATCATCGGTGGTACTTGGTACGGCGGTGAGATGAAGAAAGGCATGTTCGCAATGATGAACTACCTACTTCCTCTGCAAGGTATTGCTTCAATGCACTGTAGTGCGAACGTTGGCGAGAAAGGCGATGTAGCGGTATTCTTCGGCCTATCTGGTACAGGTAAAACAACGCTATCAACAGACCCTAAACGTGAACTAATCGGTGATGATGAGCACGGTTGGGATGACGACGGTATCTTCAACTTTGAAGGCGGTTGTTACGCGAAGACGATCCGTCTTTCTAAAGAAGCAGAACCAGAAATCTACAATGCAATCCGTCGTGATGCACTGCTAGAAAACGTAACGGTTCGTGGCGATGGTTCTATCGATTTTGATGACGGTTCTAAAACAGAAAACACTCGTGTTTCTTACCCGATTCACCACATCGACAACATCGTTAAGCCAGTATCAAAAGCAGGTCACGCTCAAAAGGTTATCTTCCTGACTGCTGATGCATTTGGTGTACTACCACCAGTTTCTAAACTGACTCCAGAGCAAACGAAGTACCACTTCCTATCTGGTTTCACAGCGAAACTAGCAGGTACAGAGCGCGGTATCACAGAGCCGACTCCAACCTTCTCTGCAGCATTTGGCGCGGCGTTCCTAACGCTTCACCCAACTCAGTACGCTGAAGTACTTGTGAAACGCATGGAAGCAGCAGGCGCTGAAGCTTACCTAGTAAACACAGGTTGGAACGGTACTGGCAAACGTATCTCTATCCAAGATACGCGTGGCATCATCGACGCTATCCTAGATGGTTCTATCGACCAGGCTGAAACTAAGGTTATCCCTATGTTCAACCTAGAAGTGCCTCTAGCGCTGCACGATGTTGACCCAGCGATCCTAGACCCACGCGACACGTACACAGACCCACTACAATGGGAAAGCAAAGCGAAAGATCTAGCAGAGCGCTTCATCAACAACTTTGATAAGTACACTGACAACGCTGAAGGTAAGTCACTGGTTGCGGCTGGTCCACAACTCGACTAATCCAAGCATCTGCTCGGGCTAAGCCAAAAGCGAACGCCCATTTAAAACGATATTTTTGTAGCAAGCCCCTCTTTTGAGGGGCTTTTTTGTTGATGCTTGTCCCTTTTTGTTCCACTCTGTTTTAAGACTATTGAAATGTAAGGCTTTCAGGGAATGAAAAAGGTATTCATGGTGTTCGGCATTGTGTTGGCTATCGCCGTTGCGGCTATCGCAGCGTTGCTATTAAGCCTACAAACTCAATACCGTGCGGATGTTGCTAACTTTTTTATCAAACACACGGTTGACCAACCGGTGGTCATTGAAGATGTCGAGTATCAAGCGCCTTATCACATCACCCTAATGGGAATCACCTATACCCAACCAGAAAAGCAACCACCTCTGTATATCGATAAGGTCGATCTCTGGTTCAGCCCTGACTCTCTCATTGAAGCCACACTCGTCTTAGACTCTGTATTAATCAGTGGTATCCAGTTGGAAGCGAGCGATCTCGAAGCGCTCTCACCACTATTAACCGAGCAAAACCTCAAGCTCCGCCAATTGGCGCTCAATAATCTGGACTTTTCGACCAACAGCTTTAATGTGCGAGGCATCGATCTGCAGATCGCCGAGCCAACCTTTAGCAATAATCAAACACTGCTGCCTTACGGCAAAACCCAACTTTCCGCTTCGCAACTCTATTGGCAAGGCGAAGCCTTCGATAACATTCTGATCGACCTTGACCTAAAACCGAGCGACAGCACACTTTATGGCGCTTCGTTTGAATGGCGCGGTGCCAAAATTTCAGGACAAGCAGAACAGTATCAGCATGATTGGTCACTAGTGAATGTTACCGTTGATGGCTTACGCCTCAGCCAGCAGCAAACTCAGAGCCTATTAAGCAAAGTATGGGACGTAGCGGGCATTCGTATAAACCATATCAACAGCTTAGACATTTTACGCAGCGACATCGAATGGCCAAGCGGGCACCTTGCAGCCTTTGATGCTTCATTAGAAAACATCAAGTTACCTTTCGAACTGTGGAGACAACAGAAAGCGCTTTTCTCTCTGCAAGCCGAAGGAGTCACTGTTGATGATGACATGTTTGTCGAGCCAAATATCAAGCTAAGCCTAGAGCCAAACCAGATACAGATTGAAGATTTCTACGCTCAAGTCCTGCAAGGCACCGTTCAGCTCAACGGCGAAGTCACGCCCAGCAGCATTGAATTAGCGCAGCTCGATCTGCAAGGTATTAAATGGGTCACAGAAAACCAAGATCAAACTCTGCCAGCCATGCGCCTATTACCTTGGCTTAAAGAGCTTCAGCAAATCTCTATAGAACGATTGAATGTAGAACGCACCCAACTTATCCAGCTTGCACAAAAGCCTTACTGGCAAGTCTCTGGGCTGCACATTGAAGGACACCAAGTTCAACTGCTTCAAGATAGAAAGCTAGGTTTGTGGCAAGGGAAGCTGATGGCGAGCGCCAATGATGCCAGCTACAAAAATATTCTCAGCGCACAGCCTGTGGTTGAAATGAATAGCGAACAAGGGAAATGGACGCTGACACGTCTGTTTGCACCTCTCAGAAATGGCTACATTGAAGCTAATGCGACACTCGATTTTAACCAAATCAGTAAGCCATGGAGCATAGACATCTCAGCCGATGGCTTGCCTATCTCACCCATGTTGCAGCAACTCGACTTACCACTCGATGCAACAGGTTATAGTGAGTTTGAGCTTCAAGCTTCTGGTCTCTACGGTGATTCGCTCATGTTGGGCTATTCAACCACAGGTCAACTTAAAGGCAGCGTTCGCCAGGGTGTGATGACCTTTAACGATAAGCTTTCTGAAACCTCGACCGATAACGTGTTTGAAATCCCTGAACTCAGCGCGAATTTTGACCGTGGTCGCTTCACACTAGAACCGATGCACATTATTGGTGCATCGGCCGTAGAGGAAGGCTCACAAAGAGTTCAAACGCTCAATGGTGAGGCTTCTGGAGAGCTAGACCTACTCAAAGCAGAGCAACACTCTCTCTCAATTATGCTGTCCGACCCATGCAACCAAGTCTCTGGCAAACTTGATCAACCGGAGTACACAGCGATTAATAACTGCCAACAAAAAAGCGCCACTCCAAAGGAGTAGCGCTTTCAATTCATAACTCAAGCTATCATCAAGCAAGCGTGAAGTTATTCGCTCACCTTGCTGTCACTCGACAGGATCTTCTTGTAGTCAGGGATCAACATATAAGTTCCGGTAAACTCTACCGCTTCCACGTCGCCACTATGAATGGTCACGTGAATAATAATACGCGCCTTTCTGCCTGATGCAAGGCGGTCCAAGTCACCACTGATACCGTCTAAAGAAGTAGAGGCGACAGGGTTTTGCTCGACCGGATGACGGTAGCGAATATTACTGTCTGCGAGAACGATGTCACCGGTTAGGCCGCGCTCTTTCATCAGTAACCATGTCATCCCCCAGCCAGTTAAGGTTGCCAGCGTAAAAGCTGAGCCAGCAAACATGGTGTTGTGTGGGTTCAGGTTTGGATTCAGCTGAGCACTACACTCGAACTGATAACCTGTGTACTGGTTTATCTTGATACCCATCTTATCGCTGATAGGGATCTGATGCTCCCAACGCTGCTGAAGTTCATTACACCATTCAGGTTTGCGCAGAACATCTGCCATTGGATCAAGCGGCTTCACCATCTGTTGGTGACGAACAGGACCACGTTGGTCGTTAATCTCACCACGACGCTCAAAGCTGTTCTTTTCATAGAATGAAATCGCATCTTCACGCGCGTTACACACCAAGCGCTTAGCGCCCTCTTGGCGAGCCAGCGACTCTAGTGCGACTAAAATCAGTGAGCCCATGCCTTTACTACGGCGAGAGTTTTTTACCGCCATGTAGCGGATCTGACCTTCGAGATCTGGGGTGATATACAGACGACCAATCGCCATCGGACGACCTCGACCATCCACAATCATGCGATGGTGACTCATGCCATCGTATTCGTCACGCTCGGAACCCACTGGCATTCGCCAAGGTTCACGCAACATCTGCCAACGAAAATGGTAATACTTGTTCAGTTGATTTTCGGTGGTTGGGGTTATGAGTTTAAACATGCTTATTCCTTTAAGCTTAAACCTGCAGCCAGAATGTTACTGGGCCATCATTAACCAGAGACACTTTCATGTCGGCTGCAAATCGGCCACGTTCCGTTGGCAATACTGATTCACATTGGTCAGAGAAATAATTGTAAAGACGCTCGGCATCTTCTGGGTGAGCGCCACGAGAAAAGCCTGCTCGTGTGCCTTTCTTGGTGTCGGCTGGAAGTGTGAATTGAGAAACTACTAGCACCTTGCCATTCACCTGCTTCACGTTGAGGTTCATTTTATCGTCTTCATCTCCAAAGACACGATAAGTCGTCACTCGTTCCATCAAACGTTTCGCTTTGGCTTCGTCGTCACCTTTTTCTACGCCTAATAGTACTAATAAGCCTTGTTCAATCTCACCAACTACTTCGCCATCAACACGGACGGCAGCTTCACTTACTCTCTGAATCAGTGCTATCACTGTTGTTTCCTTGCTCTGTGATTTTGTCGTTATCCGTGGAGTGTACCATTATTTTTTGCGTCTCACTCCACTCTTCCTTCTCACCGAGCGCAGCCGTCACCTCAGCCCCCACCAGCACTATCAACCAGCATAAATAAACCCAAACAAACAGAATCGGGATCGCCGCCAATGCGCCATAGATCACCTGATATGAAGGGAACTGAGTGATGTAAGCAGCGAAGCCTTTCTTACTGAGTTCGAACAGTAATGCCGCCACCAAAGAGCCAGCAGCTGCATGAGAAAAGTGGATTTTCTTATTAGGTACCAATAGGTATAAACCAAAGAACGCAAAGAAAGAGAGAATCAGAGGGAGTTTGCGAATCAGAGTATTAAAAGCACTAGACACCACTTCGTTTTGCAGCAAACTTAGTGATGTCACATATGAGGTGGCTGCAATGCTCGCTCCCACCAAGATTGGCCCGAGAGTGAGCACCATCCAGTACATCGAGAAAGACAATACTGCACGTCGCTTCTCGGTCACACGCCAGATGTAGTTTAAGTTCTTATCGATATTAGAGATCAGCATCAGCGCAGCGATAAATAAGAACACACTACCAACCGCCGTCATCTTGCCCGTGTTGGCGACAAACTCCAACAAGGCACCATGCACCGCATCCCCTGACGCTGGAACAAAGTTAGTAATGATGAAGTTTTGAATCACGATACCCACATCCGCGAACACGGAAAATGATGACAAGATAGAGAGCAAAACCGTCAACATGGGTACGATTGAAAGCAAAGTAATGTACGCCAAATAGCCCGCATTCACATTGACTCGATCATGCGTCATACGCGCTAAGAGGTAGCGAAAATACTGGATACTAAGTATGCCGACCTTTCTTATCTTCAACTTGTAACTCCCTGGTAACTCGTTCATAGTTTTAATTAATAATCCGTTATACCAACCAAAGTGAGTAAGTTATTTACTACGATTGATATTATTTAACTATAGGAAACAAGGATGCCTTATTTAATAGTTATAGTCCTCTCTATTTTTACTCTTACTGGATGCCAATCCGCTTATTACTCTGCAATGGAACAAGTGGGTTATCACAAACGTGACATCATGGTCGACAGAGTAGAAGATGCAAAAGAGTCGCAGCAGGATGCTCAGGAAGAGTTTACCAGCGCACTTGAAGCGCTCAGCAGCCTGACTAATTTCAGTGGCGGCGACCTAGAAGACATGTACAACAAGATAAACGATAAATACCAAGACAGCGAAAAAGCAGCGCAAAATGTGACTGACCGAATCGCTGCGATTGAAGATGTGTCTGATGCGCTGTTTGAAGAGTGGCAAGCCGAGCTCGATCTCTACACCAGTGATTCCCTACGTCGTTCGAGTGAGCAAAAACTGCGTGAAACTAAATCGTCTTACCAAACCATGCTGTCAGCTATGAAGCGTGCAGAGAAGAAGATGGATCCTGTGCTCAATACTCTGCGCGACAACACCCTTTATCTAAAACACAACCTCAATGCGAGTGCGGTTGGTTCACTGCAAGGTGAGTTTATGAGTCTAGAAAAAGACATCGCGTACGCGATCAAACAGATGAATGCAGCGATTGCTGAGTCGGATAAGTTCCTTGCTCAACTCAATCAGAAGTAACGCCTAAAAAGACAAAACAAGATAAGCCCGTATGAATCCAATCATTATAACTGGCGGCCCTGGCACCGGAAAAACTACTCTGATTAATGCATTGGCTGATACGGGTTACCCCACCTTCGCAGAGTCCTCTCGTCAGTTAATAGAACAGCAAAGTCAGCTTGAAGGCGGTATCTTACCTTGGGTAGACCTTCCCGGCTTTGCTGAGCTTTGTCTAGGTGTAATGAGCAAGCAAAAGGGTCAAGCTAATCAACATCCGATTGCCTTTCTCGATCGCGCTATTCCGGACATTTGTGGCTATTTGGCTCAGGCTAGCCTAGAGATAGATGCGACCTACCGAGAAGCGAGCCAAGGCTATCACTCACAAGTCTTCTTCTGCCGCCCAGAGGCTTCCATTTATGTTCAAGATGAAGTGCGCCCTTATCCATTCGAAGAAGCGTTAGAGATTCACCACGCGCTGGTGAGAGTCTATCAAGAGCTTGGTTATGAGGTAGTTGAAGTGCCGTTTATGTCGGTCGCTGAGCGAGTGCTGTTCGTTGAAAGTCAGCTAGCAATCAAAGCTACGCTCTAACTTAGTGAGCATATCTTGCCTGCTGCCAGTGTATATCTAAGAGAGATTCCAGATATTTCGTTCCTCAATTCTGGAATGACGATTCGATGACAGGAAATGGATAAAAGAGAACGGGCACCGAAGATACTCACCCTCTTAGTACCTGGTTATCTCCAGTCTAAACACGCTCCTCGTATCCCGCATCTCGTTTACTCGTATCTTAGCTAACTAAAAAAACAAAAGCCCTGAGTAGCTTGGCTACTCAGGGCTTTCTTATTTACTTAGCTAGAAGCTAGTCAGCGAGCAATTAAGCTTTAGCTGGACGTGCTGCACGCTTACGTTCGTTTTCAGTAAGAAGCTTCTTACGGATACGAATGTTTTCTGGCGTTACTTCTACTAGTTCGTCTTCGTCGATGAACTCAAGAGCTTGCTCTAGAGTGTGACGGATAGGTGGCGAAAGAACCTGTGCTTCATCAGTACCAGATGCACGAACGTTCGTTAGCTGCTTACCTTTCAGACAGTTTACTGTCAGGTCGTTTGAACGGTTGTGAATACCGATGATTTGACCTTCGTATACTTCGTCTGCGTGCTCAGCGAATAGACGACCACGCTCTTGTAGGTTGAATAGTGCGTAAGTCAGAGCTTTACCGGTTGCGTTCGAGATTAGAACACCGTTGTTACGTTGACCAATTACGCCACCTTTGTGTGGACCGTAGTGATCGAACGTGTGGTAAAGAAGACCAGAACCAGACGTTAGCGTTAGGAACTCAGTTTGGAAACCGATAAGACCACGAGAAGGCATCATGAAGTCCATGCGAACACGGCCTTTGCCATCTGGAGACATATCAGTTAGCTCACCTTTACGTAGACCGATGTTTTCCATGATGCCACCTTGGTGCTCTTCAAGCACATCGATAGTCACTGTTTCAAACGGTTCTGTTAGGTTGCCATCTTCATCTTTCTTGATGATTACTTCTGGACGAGATACTGCTAGCTCGAAGCCTTCACGACGCATGTTCTCGATCAGGATAGAAAGGTGAAGTTCACCACGACCAGATACACGGAAACGGTCTGGATCGTCTGTTTGTTCAACACGTAGTGCAACGTTGTGTACTAGTTCTTTCTCTAGACGCTCAAGGATGTTACGTGAAGTTACGAACTTACCTTCTTTACCCGCGAACGGAGAAGTGTTTACTTGGAACGTCATTGTTACTGTTGGTTCATCAACAGAAAGCGGAGTCATCGCTTCAACGTTGTTCACGTCACAGATAGTGTCAGAGATTTTAAGCTCACCAAGACCAGTGATTGCAATGATGTCACCAGCGTTAGCTTGTTCAACTTCGTGACGGTCAAGGCCTAGGTAACCTAGTACAGTACCTACTTTACCGTTACGCTTCTTACCGTCAGCGCCGATGATAGATACTTGTTGGTTTGGCTTAACAGAACCACGAGTAACACGTGCAACACCGATAACACCTACGTAAGAGCTGTAATCTAGTTGAGAAACTTGCATTTGTAGTGGACCGTCAAGGTCAACAGCTGGCGCGTCTACTGTATCAACAACAGCTTGGAACAGTGGTTCCATGTCTGTACCAGTTTCGCCTTCAGTCATTGTTGCCCAACCGTTTAGAGCTGAAGCGTAAACAACTGTGAAGTCTAGTTGCTCATCAGTCGCACCTAGGTTGTCGAAAAGGTCGAATACTTGATCCATAACCCAATCAGGGCGAGCGCCTGGGCGGTCAATCTTGTTGATTACAACGATTGGCTTAAGACCGTGTGCGAATGCTTTTTGCGTTACGAAACGAGTTTGAGGCATTGGGCCGTCAACTGCGTCAACGATCAGTAGAACAGAGTCAACCATAGACATGATACGCTCAACTTCACCACCGAAGTCCGCGTGTCCCGGGGTATCTACGATGTTGATACGGTAATCATTCCAGTTGATTGCTGTGTTCTTAGCAAGAATGGTAATGCCACGCTCTTTTTCGATGTCATTCGAATCCATGACACGCTCTTCAGCTTCACCACGAGACTCAAGAGTGCCTGACTGTTGTAGCAGTTTATCAACCAAAGTCGTTTTACCGTGGTCAACGTGCGCGATGATCGCGATATTTCTTAACTTATCAATCTGTGGAGTAGACATGGATTCTCGATTCACTCATAAAAGTAGCCGCAAATGACCTCTGAAAATAGAGGAAATGCCACTAGCTTGATTAAAAAAACGGTCAATAATATACCAGATTCTAGACAAAAACCCAGAAATATGTGATCTGAACCAAGGCTTTTTTCTTAGTTAGCGATTCACATTGGCTTAACTTTGATTCAGTACAGTGTTGGCTAGCAAAATCTGTAGGATTCTAAAAAGTCTCGTACGCGAGTAACTCGCCAAAACTCCGGCTAAATAACAAAAGTGGATTGACAATGTCTGCAATTCATTGCTGAATGGTGTTCGCTTTTGTCTCATATTGGTGCATCGACAAACAAATGCACCAATATGGTGCAACCAAAGATCATTTTGGTGCAAAACTAGAGACAGGCGAAACAGCAAAACAAGTAACACATTGAAATTAATGGAATAATTTTTTTGGCACGCTTTTGGCTATAGATAAATCAGCATCGATTAATGCACTTGTTAGACATTAATCAATGCTAGTTTCAACCGAATCGAGCTAATACCAAATTAATAACACTGGAGGTTATCCAAGATGTCAGTAGAAAACGTACTATCGCTGATCCAAGAGAACGAAGTTAAATTTGTAGACCTACGCTTTACAGATACTAAAGGTAAAGAGCAGCATATCTCTATTCCTTCTCACCAAGTTGACGCAGACTTCTTCGAAGAAGGTAAAATGTTCGACGGCTCTTCAGTAGCTGGTTGGAAAGGCATCAACGAATCTGACATGGTAATGATGCCAGACGCATCATCTGCTGTTCTAGACCCATTCACAGAAGACGCAACGCTAAACATCCGTTGTGACATTCTAGAGCCTGCAACTATGCAAGGCTACGACCGTGACCCACGCTCAATCGCAAAACGTTCTGAAGAGTACATGCGCTCTACAGGTATCGCAGACACAGTTCTAATAGGTCCTGAGCCAGAGTTCTTCCTATTTGACGACGTTAAATTTGCAACTGACATGTCAGGTTCTTTCTTCAAGATCGACGACATCGAAGCAGCATGGAACACAGGTTCTGACGTAGAAGGCGGTAACAAAGGTCACCGTCCAGGCGTTAAAGGCGGTTACTTCCCAGTAGCTCCAGTTGATTCATCTCAAGACATCCGTTCAGCAATGTGTCTAGTAATGGAAGAGATGGGCCTAGTTGTAGAAGCGCACCACCACGAAGTAGCAACTGCGGGTCAAAACGAAATCGCAACTCGCTTCAACACGCTAACAACGAAAGCTGACGAAACTCAAATCTACAAGTACGTTGTACACAACGTTGCTCACGCATTTGGTAAAACAGCGACATTCATGCCTAAGCCACTAGTTGGTGATAACGGTTCTGGTATGCACGTTCACCAATCTCTAGCAAAAGACGGTGTAAACCTGTTTGCTGGTGATAAGTACGGCGGCCTATCTGAAATGGCACTTTACTACATCGGTGGTGTAATCAAGCACGCTCGCGCTATCAACGCATTTGCTAACCCATCAACTAACTCGTACAAGCGTCTTGTACCAGGCTTCGAAGCTCCAGTTATGCTTGCTTACTCTGCACGTAACCGTTCTGCTTCTATCCGTATCCCAGTGGTACCAAGCCCTAAAGCACGTCGTATCGAGCTACGTTTTGGTGACCCAGCAGCGAACCCATACCTATGCTACTCAGCAATGCTAATGGCTGGTCTTGACGGTATTAAGAACAAGATCCACCCAGGCGAAGCTATGGATAAAGATCTATACGACCTACCAGCTGAAGAAGCGGCAGAAATCCCAACAGTGGCTTACTCACTAAAAGAAGCTCTAGAGTGTCTAGACGCTGACCGTGAGTTCCTAACAGCTGGCGGTGTATTCTCTGACGACTTCATCGACTCTTACATCGACCTTAAGTCTCAAGATGTAGAGAAAGTAAACATGACAACTCACCCACTTGAGTTCGAACTGTACTACTCTGTTTAATCTCTGGTAGATAAGCTCTCTTACTGCAATCATGTAAGAATCGCTGACTAAATATTAGGCTCGCCTCGCAGGCGGGCCTTTTTTATATTCTCCCAACCTCTCCTTCTTCGTAACATGCCTTAGAAAATAGACAAAAGCCCTCAGAGGCTGTCGAGCTAAATACAATAAAATCAATAACAAACCAACGCCAAACGTGAAATCACCTAACGGTGAAAGGGGCCAACCATATGAAAAAAATACTGTTCCTGTTCGGGTTAACAGTCGCATTCTCATGCTCTGCTCAAACAGTTTATACTTGGGTAGGTGAAGATGGCGTACTTCATTTTAGTGATACACCGACAGGCAAGGGCGCTAAGTCTCTTGAGCTTCCGGATGTTCAAGCCTCAGCACCCGCACCTAAATTCGAGCCATCGAAACCCGTTGACGATCAAAGCGCCTCGGCTATTCCAAGCCAAGAGCAACCAAAAGCACAACAGACCGAGCGAGAAGTCCCAGCGCCATTAGCTCTTACTATGCTCACTCCCATTCACGACCAAACTATCCGCAGTAATCGTGGCTTCATCTCAATTCAAATCGAACTCAACCGTAAACTGGGCATTGGCGAGCAGCTGCAATTGATGCTCGATGGGCGACGCTATGGCGCACCACAAACCCAACCCAACTGGCAGTTGAAAGATATCGATCGTGGCACTCACACCATTGCAATTCAAGCACATAGAAGCGGCAAGCTTATTGCATCTACTAGTCCAGTCACCGTGTATTTACATCGAGCGACGATCAAGTAGGCCAATAGGTTAAAAGAGACTGAATAACATCAATTTTTGCCTGTTCTCAGCAGCTTTTCGCGACTTTTATGAATTATCTTTAGCTTCTGATTGATATGCGCCATACTTGAACTTAGCTACGCACCAATTTGGTGCAGTAAGAAAAACACCAGTTCAAGGACGAAACAGTGAATCGATCAGCCAAAAGCGACAGCATAGATACACACCATCTTTCCAACGCCATTCTCGACAATATGGTGACTTCGACATTGATGCTCGATGAACAGTTATACGTGCGATACGCCAACCCGGCGGCTGAACAACTCTTTTCACAAAGTGCGAGACGCATTGTTGATCACCCACTAAGTCAACTTATCCAACACGCCTCGCTCGACTTAGCACTGCTTACGCAACCTCTACAAAGCGGCCAGAGCATTACCGACAGTGACGTGACCTTTGTCGTCGACAACCGCCCGCTGATGCTTGAGGTGACGGTTAGTCCAATTACCTGGCAGCGTGAAACCCTGTTGCTCGTAGAGATGCGCAAGATAGACCAGCAAAGGCGCCTTAGCCAAGAGTTAAACCAACATGCGCAACAACAAGCGGCGAAGCTGTTAGTGCGCGGTTTAGCTCATGAAATAAAGAACCCTTTAGGTGGCTTAAGAGGGGCAGCGCAATTACTTGGAAAGATGCTTCCCGATCAGTCGCTGAATGAATACACCCAGATCATTATTGAGCAAGCCGACCGCTTGCGCGCTCTGGTCGACCGCCTACTTGGCCCACAAAAGCCGGGAACCAAGTCTGAAGAGAACCTCCACCAGATACTCGAAAAAGTCAGACAGTTGGTCGAGCTCGAGTCCGGATCCACACTGGCGATTGAGCGAGACTACGATCCAAGCCTGCCACCAATAGTGATGGACTCAGCGCAGGTGGAACAGGCGATGCTCAATATCGTGAGCAATGCGGCGCAGATTTTAAAGGCACAAGATTCAGGAAAAATTACTATTCGCACCAGAACGGTGCATCAAGCCAACATTCATGGTCAGCGACACAAACTCGCGGCACGTATTGAGATCAGCGATAACGGTCCGGGCATCCCCGATGAATTAAAAGACACCCTGTTCTACCCCATGGTCAGTGGCCGTGAAGGCGGCACAGGGCTGGGACTATCCATTTCTCAGAACCTGATCGACCAGCACAACGGAAAAATCGATGTTGAGAGCTGGCCAGGGAACACCACATTTACGATTTACTTGCCGATTTAAACGAAGTGACACCTATCAATGAGAAACTGAGTTTCAGGCAAGGAACGAATACAGAACAATAAAAACAATGATTATCACAATAGATTTGGCTGCAAAGGAATTGAATTATGAGTAAGGGATACGTTTGGGTCGTCGATGACGACAGCTCTATCCGCTGGGTAGTAGAAAAGACACTTTCATCAGCTGATATAAAGTGTGAAACATTTGCTGATGCAGAGAGCGTACTACTTGCACTTGAGCGCGAGACGCCCGATGTACTGGTGTCTGATATCCGTATGCCCGGCATTGACGGGATCGAACTATTGCACCAAGTGCATCAGCGCTCTCCCGACCTCCCGGTGATCATCATGACGGCGCACTCCGACTTAGATGCTGCAGTCAATGCTTATCAAAAAGGTGCCTTTGAATACCTGCCTAAGCCATTTGATATCGATGAGACGCTAACGCTCGTAGAACGAGCGATCGCCCACCGCCAAGAGCAGAAGCGCGAACAAGCCAGTGAGGCCTCTGAAGAGACCAATGCGCCAGAGATCATTGGTGAAGCTCCGGCAATGCAGGAGGTATTTCGGGCTATTGGTCGTCTGTCTCGCTCATCAATATCAGTACTGATTAATGGTGAGTCGGGTACTGGTAAAGAGTTGGTTGCTCACGCTTTGCATCGTCATAGCCCAAGAGCAAAAAAGCCTTTCATCGCACTCAATATGGCGGCAATACCGAAAGACCTTATCGAATCCGAACTGTTTGGTCACGAGAAAGGTGCCTTTACCGGCGCTAACAGCGTTCGCCAAGGACGTTTTGAACAAGCCAACGGCGGCACACTATTTCTGGATGAGATCGGTGACATGCCACTCGATATTCAAACTCGTTTGTTGCGTGTACTTTCTGATGGTCAGTTCTATCGTGTCGGCGGTCACTCTGCAGTTAAGGTAGACGTTCGTATCGTTGCGGCAACCCACCAAGATCTAGAACGACTAGTGCATGAAGGCGATTTCCGTGAAGATTTGTTCCACCGACTCAACGTTATTCGGATTCACATTCCTGCCCTACGTGAACGTAAACAAGATATCGAAAAGTTGACTCATCACTTCCTAGCCTCAGCGGCTGAAGAACTTGGTGTGGAAGTGAAGACACTGCACCCAGAAACCATAATCAAGCTGAATCAGCTAAATTGGCCGGGTAACGTGCGTCAACTAGAGAACATCTGTCGTTGGTTGACCGTGATGGCGAGCGGTAGTGAAATCCTTCCTTCAGACCTACCACCGGAGCTATTGGAAGAAAAAACCGTCGCACCATCAGGTACTGGAGATAACTGGCAGCAGCTACTTGCTAATTGGGCAAAATGTGCGCTTGATTCAGGAGAAAAAGAGCTGCTCACTTATGCTCTTCCGGAGTTTGAACGTATACTGCTAGAGGCTGCACTCAACCATACGAATGGTCACAAACAAGACGCAGCCAAGGTTTTGGGCTGGGGAAGAAACACCCTAACTCGTAAACTCAAAGAACTGTACTAGGCTTATATGACTCTCGATGCAGCTACTTTTTAACCAAAAAAGTGTCGCTTGGTTTGAATAGTGTCGGTACGATTACAGTACACTATTCACCAAAGTTGTAGCAACGATGTCTTTGAAAACACAAATTACATTGAGAACCGCTGTGGTTCTGCCCTTCGTGCTGATTTTTCTGTTCACTATGGGCGTAATGGTTTTCACTCAAAAGCAAAGCTACCAAGAGATGGTGAGTGATATTAGTGCACGCCAGCTAACATCACTCACAGATAACGTTCATCAAAGCCTAGATGAGTTCTTAGAGAAGCCATTTCACGCCAACCTCTCGTTAAGCCAAAACATCGGCTATCACAAGCTGTATCAGCCTGGAAACCTTAGCAAGGTTCAAGACTACATCCTTTATAAGTTTTCTGACCATTTCACAGCCGTCCCTCAATTAGATGTGATCGGCTTTGGTTCAGAAGACGGTAACTATGTCGGTTTTCGTAAAGAGGCCAACAACGGCTATACCTTAATGCTCCAAGATGACCGCACTCAAGATCAGCTGGTTATCTATCGCGGCAGTAAGATCAGTGACGATATTCGCTCGGTCATTTCCGGATACGATCCTAGAGTTCGTCCTTGGTATCGCCCTGTTGTCAATGACAAACAGCCGTCATGGTCTCCAATCTATGCCAACGCGGACGAACGCCAAGAGATCACCCTTTCAGCTCTTGCTCCTATCTATGACGACAACGAGTTCAAAGCGGTTATCGTTAGCGATATCAAGATCAACACCTTCAACGCGTTCTTAAGAGAACTGAAGGAAAAAACCGATGTGTCAGTTTACGTCATCGATCAACAGCAACGTTTAGTCGCCCACTCTGGCGCTGGCAGTGTGATTTCTTGGGGAACAGGCAAAACTAATAGAGGCCAACGCTTATTAGCTACCGAGAGCGCTAATACAATAATACGCGAGAGTGCTAGCTACGTTGACCAACTGCACTTGATTGAAAATATGGGCGCCCAACGCTTCAGGTTTACCCTAGATGGCGAACAGTACTTCAATCAAATCACTCCCTACCAGGATGAGCATGGCATCACTTGGTTTATCGGTATGTCGATACCCAAAACCAACTTGCTTGGCGAGCTGCCTGAAAATCAAAGAAATAGCTGGCTAATTGGACTTACCGTGAGCTGCATTGGCATCATCCTAGGCTTAATCGCCTTTAACCGTGTTACTCAGCCAATCACCTCAACCGCTGATGCGGCAAAGCGCCTTGCCAACGGTGATTGGGATACCAATATGCCGAGGTCTGGCCATATCTATGAAACCAGTATGTTGGTTGAAGCGTTCAATGAAATGGCCAACAACTTAAAGGCCTCATTTAAGCAATTGCAGTCTCAACTGACCTACGACTCGCTCACTAAGCTATATAGTAGAGAAGGTTTGATCGATGCCGCTAAGAAGAGTGCAGCTAACGAGAAAGGCACGCTATTCTTGGTGGGTATTGACCGCTTCCGCGACATCAATGACAGCCTTGGCCATTACAATGGTGACCAACTATTGATCATATCCGCGGCACGCTTACGTGGCATGCTACCTTCAGAGTATCTACTGGCTCGTACTGGTGGTGATGAGTTTGCTATCTACGCACCGAGCGTCACTCAAGAGAGTGACGTTCAGCTGCTGACAAATCGCCTACTGCAGACCTTCGCCTCTCCGTTTGCAATGGAATCTGAGAGCGTGATGATTAAAGTCTCAATCGGTATTGTCCATGTGTCCAATGAGCAAGATTTTACCGTGTGGCTTCGTAATAGCAGCATCGCATTGAGTAACGCCAAGCAAGACAAAGCCCGCGTCAGTATCTACAGCCCGGAAATGGGGAACGCTTCTAGGCATAGAACCAAGATGTTGGCGCGCCTCAATAAAGCGATCGACCTTCAACAGTTCGAACCATTTTATCAGCCAATCATCGATCTCGAATCAGGCTCAACCATAGGGGCTGAAGCGCTAGCGCGTTGGGTAACAGATGAAGGCATTATCTCACCATTAGAGTTTATTCCTCTTGCCGAGGAGAGCGGCCTTATCTACGACATAGGTAAGCAGATCCTGCATAAGTCTTGTCGAGATACGGCTATCGCAATCGAGTCAGGCAAGTGGAGTGAAGACTTCTCTATTCACGTTAATCTCTCGGTTGACCAGCTTAGTGAGAATGGGTTCATTGATTTAGTGAAGAAGACTCTGAGTGACACTAAGCTACCAGCGAAGAACCTCACCTTGGAGATCACCGAATCGCGAATCGTCGATAACGACCCAACGGTCATCGACAATATGCTGACACTCAAAGCATTAGGTATCTCAATTGCGATTGATGATTTTGGTACCGGATATTCGTCGCTGGCCTACCTACAAAAACTGCCTTTCGACTGCCTTAAGATCGACCGCAGCTTTGTCAGCAAGCTCGATAAAGAGAACCTAGACAGCTCAATTGTTGCCGCTATCGTCAATATCACCAGAGGCTTCAAGGTTAGCTTAGTCGCTGAAGGGGTTGAGACTCAGCAGCAAGCTGACTTGCTTAAACAGCTGCAATGTTCGCAGGCGCAAGGCTTCCTATACAGTCGCCCGGTGCCGTTTGACCAATGGCCGACTGACCTTGCTAACGCTAAACAAGGCCGCAAACAGACTACTGCCTAAGCAAGCTAAGATTAGAGTAAGCCGAATACAAAAATGCCAGCATGATGCTGGCACTTTTTATGTGTTTATTCTTGAACGAGTGATTAGATAACGCGCGAGAACTGCTGTTGGCGAGCCTTAGCACGCAAGTATTTATCGAAACACATACAGATGTTACGAATCAACAGACGACCACGAAGCGTTACACGGATTTCTTTGTCGTCGACTTCAACCAAGTCATCGTTAATGAAAGTTTGCAGAAGCTCTAAGTCTTCTTTGAAGTAACAATTAAAATCAACAGCGAACTCAGATTCGATCATCGTCTTGTCGAGTTTAAAGTTACAGATCAGCTGCTTAATCACTTCACGACGCAGTAAATCATCGTTATCTAGTGCGACACCTTTCCAAAGCGCATGACGAAGGTCATTCACTTGAGCGTAGTATTTCTTAAGTTCTTTTTGGTTTTGCGCGTAAGAGTCACCCACCATGGAGATAGCCGACACACCAAAACCTACTAGGTCACATTCGCCCTGAGTCGTGTAGCCTTGGAAATTACGGTGCAACACACCTTCACGCTGCGCCACTGCTAGCTCATCTTCAGGAAGTGCGAAGTGGTCCATACCGATAAACTGGTAACCAGCACCCGTTAGAGTCTCGATAGTATCTTGCAAGATCGCCATCTTTTCTTCAGCTTTTGGTAGGTCTTCATCTTTAATCTTACGCTGCGCCGCAAACAGTTGTGGCATGTGAGCGTAGTTAAATACCGATAGACGACCCGGTTTCATCTCAAGCACTTGCTTCAGCGTTTCAGCGAACAATGCTTGAGTCTGCTTCGGTAGGCCGTAAATCAAATCTAGGTTCGTTGAACGGAAGCCAAGCTCTTTAGCACGCTGAACCATAGCGACGATGAACTTTTCATCTTGCTCACGATTAACCAGCTTTTGCACTTCTTTATTGAAATCTTGAACACCGATACTCAGGCGGTTGAAGCCTTCGTTACGCAGGTGATCCAGCACGTCGAGTTCAATCTCACGAGGGTCAACCTCGATGCTGATCTCAGCGTCAGCAGTGAAGTTAAACTCATCACGTAGAATCATCATTAGACGCGTGATTTGTGTCTTGCTTAGGAAGGTTGGTGTACCACCGCCGAAGTGCAATTGAGTCACTTCGCGACCATTCAATAAAGAAGCACGTTGGCGGATTTCATGCTCAATCACATCTAGGTACTCGTCCGCTTTGTGCGAGTGACGAGTAATCACCTTGTTACAACCACAGTAGTAACAAAGCTTATGGCAGAACGGGATATGCACGTAAAGCGACAGTGGACGCTCTGGGTATTGCGTACACGCCATGTCGTAATCAGAGACGGTAAACGCTTCATGGAACTCCAACGCAGTTGGGTATGAAGTGTAACGAGGTCCCGAATAGTTGTACTTGTTTAAGATTTCTTGGTCCCAAACGATTTGCTGATTCGTTGTTACTGGCTTGCTCGACATAGCGGTACTTCCAATTTAGATCCGCGAGAACGTAGGCTCTCTCAAATCAATTTACATACATTAAAATATAGATGGGTTATTTTGCCACACGACCTGTAAGGTCGTTTCAAGACAAAATCCATTTTCTAGATAAAAACTCAGAACTGCTAGCTTGATCACTAACAATGCACCGGAATACGGAGGTGCAAAAGGTAAGAAGGCTCATTTAGCACTCGGGTTAAAGATAATTCATCTTAAAAACACCGGTAGTAAACAAGCCTCTATATTTAATAGTCTTAGCGACTAGATCATCTGGATGTTGATTTGGTTGTTAAGAGGCTTAACCTTCTCCTGCAACCTTTTCAAATCCTCGATGACAGCATCGTTCAAGCGAGTCTCTGCCTTGTGGCGTGTGAGATTCTGCTGCATGCGCTCTTTCTTTGTCAGCTCCTGCCTTTCTTCTCCGCGCGCCATATCTTTAACAATATGGTACAGCTCGGAAAGGGCCGGATATTCTGCGTCAAGATCGACACGCTCATCTCCCTGAACATTATCCATGATGATACACACTCGGATACTGATCTCAGGCAAATCACACTGGCCTTGAATACCCGCAAGACACAAAGTATTTACGTTTTCGTAAATCGTCGCGTTACGTTTTTCAATCGCTAGTGCTTGATGCTGCTTTTGCAACTCCGTCTGCTTCTTCACTTGAAGTAGAAGGTAACCTGCGTAAGAGCCCAAGCCGAGAATGATAATTCCACCAGCAATTGCTAATAAGGTTACGTTCATTGGCTATTAACCTTTAAAGCTGTCTAAGTCGATGTCTTCGAACTGAGATAACAAGTCTTCGTCAGAGCTTGCTTTCTTTTTCGATACAACGGGTGCTTCTTCGAAGATTTCTTCTTCATCGTCTTCTGGCTCTAGCAAACCTAAACGGCCCATTAGGTGCTCAATGCGATCAAGCTTCTCATCAACGAACTTCTGTAGACCAGCACCTAGGTTTTCACCATTTTCGATACGGTCTAGTAGTGTGTTCAGCTGTGGATCATTCTCAAGCATCTCTAACTCTTGCTCGTTAGATAGCTTACGCTCTTGCTTAGTCAGCTTCTTCACTGGTTCAACGATCAGTGGGATTTTTTTCTTGCTACCTAAACGTGGGTCGCGATCTTGTGCAGCTTTACGCTGTTTTGCTTCGCTACCATCTGAGTGGCGGCTACCCGATTTTAGGCCCTTGCGCTTTTTAATACGCTTACGTTCACGACCTTCAACGTCAGATTCGCTACGGTTACGAGTAACGATAACTTCAGGAGCACCATATGCTCCCGGCTTTCTAGATTTTTTACTACGGCTCATTACTGGGTCTTCCTCAGTAAAATTACATCATTTCCAATAAATTCGAGTTCGAGCTTATCCCGCTCAGCCAAAAACTGGAATGTTTGACGACTAAAGAAGACGACATGTGTCGGGTCATTCTTATAGTGCCAACCAGCAAACGCGTCCACGTCTATTACTAGCTTGGTCATCAGACCAATCCAGCCCTTGGGCTTAACTAAATTCAACCATTGCTGCCACACCTTATCTGGGTGGTAAAGATGCTCTATCACCTCGGTGGCAGTCATAAAGTCATACGTTTTCTCCAGCACAGAAGTTTCTGGGTGGTAGTAAATATCGTATAACTCCATGGTGTGTCCGGCTTCTTCTAACATAATAGATAGCGTAGGGCCCGGGCCACAACCAAAATCCAACCCGTGTGAGTTAGATGAAATTTTGTCTGTTAATGGATCCGCGATGCGAGATAAAAAGCGGCGATAGCCGGCATCACTAGGATCATTCTCATGGAGATCATAGTGCGCTTTCTCTTCGTTTGCTTCTAACCTTTGATCTGGTTTTACAAATACCAGCTCACATTGCTGACACTGCAGATAGGCTCTGCGTTTGTCTTCAAAATAGTGATTCACGCCATGGTGATGACATAAGGGACAAGTATACATAGCACATCCTTAAACAGGGATGCGAAACATACCAGAAACTGCGTTTATAGTGGAGAGGTATTGGGTGTTTTTTCATCAAATCAATAAAAAAAGCGATAGGAAAACCTATCGCTCTCTAAATCTGCCTATATCGGCCAAAATTTGCATACTCAACTTGGTACACAAATCTCCATTTGTTATTGGTGCTTTCCATGCCAAATTTGTTTGTTGTTCATCGTCCTGATGAGTTTTGGCTATCCTTTTCTAACACCTTGTTGCTGGGCTGTCCTAGCCTGATCCGTTTCTGTCTATACCGTTAGACTAGATGATCATCCATATCTAAGTCAGCTCCTAGCTGATGGCGGTTACTTTACCGTGTTACAAAAAGACTACAATAGTGCGACTTCACACTTTCGCACACAAATTGATCACACATAGATAAATTAGACATAAAAATACAAAGCATCACCAATATCTATTAAATGGCACTTAAAAAAGAAAACGCCCCAATCATTTCTGATCAGGGCGTCTTCTTCAATCTCGCTCGAACGTACATTTCTTCACTCTGGCTAAGAGCGAGAAACCGACAAATTAGTGTAGACCACCAACGTACTTCGATAAGGTATCAATTTCTGCGTCTGTTAACTTTTTAGCTACATCACGCATCATCGCATTCATGTCGTTATTACGGCTACCATCGCGGAATTTTTCAAGTTGAGCCTTGATATATTCTGCGTGTTGGCCTGAAATTTTAGGGAAACCTGACAGCTCGGTGCCGTTACCACGAGGGCCGTGACAAGCGATACACGCTGTTAGGCCGCGCTCTGCGTTGCCCGCTGTGTATAGGATCTTACCTTCTTCAACTACGTTCTCAGGAGTAGAGTTATTAGAGATTGGCAGAGATGCGTAGTATGCCGCTAGGTCAGCCATGTCTTGTTCAGACAGAGGCATCGCCATTGCACCCATTACAGGTTCATTACGACCTTGCTTACCACCACTTGTCATACCTAGCTTAAGCTCTTTTAACTGCTTCTCTAGGTACTTCTCATGTTGACCAGCCAACTTAGGGTACTGAGTGATCAGACTGTTGCCGTCAGCACCGTGGCAGGCAACACATGTTTGTGATTTGGCTTTACCAGCTTCAATACTACCTTGAGCCCATACTGAGCAGCTGGCTAAAAGACTCAAAATTAGCGCTAATTTCTTCATGACATTCCATTATAATTATCAAGCTTCCAGTACCACTCTATGTTGCCACTCATGGTACAATAGGCGACCTTATGCCGAGCACGGTTATTTTACACAAATTCACAAAAAAGTAATCAATCGACTACACAAAGTCGAGATGGAGTTAACAGTGAGCGTAAAAATTCATTATCAAAACACGCATTTCATTACCAGTGCACCTGATATTCGTCACTTACCAGAAGACGAAGGGATCGAAATTGCGTTTGCAGGACGCTCCAATGCTGGTAAATCTAGCGCGCTAAATCGCGTTACCAACCAAAAAAGCTTAGCGAAAACCAGTAAAACACCTGGTCGAACTCAGCTTATTAACCTATTTAAGGTAACCGACGGTTGTCATATCGTCGATTTACCTGGATACGGTTTTGCTCAAGTACCGCTTGAGATGAAGAAAAAGTGGCAGAAGTCGCTAGGTGAATACCTACAAAAACGTGAATCGTTAAAAGGTTTGGTGGTATTGATGGACATTCGCCACCCGATGAAAGACCTAGACCAACAAATGATTTTCTGGGCCATTGATAGCCGTATTCCAGTACAAGTACTGCTAACTAAGGCCGACAAGCTGAAACAAGGCGCGCGTAAAGCACAGCTGCTGAAGATTCGCAAAGATGCAGAGTCTTTCGGTGGTGATGTCGCTGTTGACGTATTCTCTTCATTGAAAGGCATTGGTGTTGACCAACTGCGTAACAAGATGGATGAATGGTTTGCTCCAGCGCTTGCTGAACAACTCATCGACGAGCTAGAAAACGAAGAGCACAACGATTCAGAGTAACCTCTATATATAGAGGGAACACATAGCGAATCGATCGCGACTTCAACAGATCTCACCTTATCAATACCCTGCCTTATATAGGTGGGGTATTTTTTTGTCTATAAATTAGCGGTTTAAACTCAAAAACCAAGAATAAAAAGCAAGATAAACCCGCTACAAACAACAGAAGTGAACCATACTAAAAGACAAACTTTTATAAACAGTACAATGAGAAAAGAACACTCATGTGGAAAATACCCCTAGTCACAATGGCACTGATAATGGTTTCATTTTCAGGGTTCGCCTCTGAAGCAGACACAACAGAAACTCCGCTGATCAACGTTGATATGACCTTAGACTTAGATGGTATGGAGAAATACGCTCAAGATGCGAGTGAGTCTCTTGAGGTAATATCACAATCGCTGCAGGCCATCGTTAATAACCCTAACCTTAGCGACGAGCAACAACTGGCGCTTAATCAAACGGTTGAAAGCATTAACAAACTCGCCGACACCACCAAAACCTCGCTCAAGCAACTGCCACAAGCCTTAGACCAATCACGCGCCGCCTTTAAGCAAACAAGCCAAACGCTGATCGATGATATCCAAACCAAAATCATCATCGCGTTGGTTGCCGTTGTGGGTGTGATTATTATCGCCCTAACCGCGATTTATCTACTGATCTTGAAGCCTATGCAGCAAACCTTGGTAAAGGCGACCAACAATATCTCCTCAATGGCGCAGTCCATACAGATCACCGCCGAAGCCCTCAAGTACAGCACAGAAAAACAACAGCAAATCATGGACTACATTGAGCATTCACCCACTCAATGCACTGATAAATAGGGCGCGAGCGATCAATCCTTTATCGGCAACTTGTAAAATAAAAGTTATTTCAAATGATAAAACAATCATTTTATGTGTGGATTTAAATTACCAATTGCTGATTGAATTCCAAATTCACCACGAATGAAAGAGAGAAAGAATACACGTAAAAAGCGTAATAAAAGCACTAGAAATGAGGCGTTTTTCAGGGGGAGCTGTGGGGTGGAAATATTTTTCTTTCGCACAAGAAAAAACGCCCCAGTCAAATACTGACTGGGGCGGCTGAATCAGCCTAATCCAATAACGTGAAACAAAAGGTCTGAAAGATAGAACATCTTACCTCTGTACCCTACGAGATTTAATGTACAACAATTGCTCAGAAATGAAAACAATTTTTGTAGTTTTTTTTCATGAATGTTTTATTAAAACACCCAAACTCTTTTCCCAACCCAACTTTATTTGAGACAAAAAAAAGCCAGTGTTTGTGCACTGGCTCATACTAATTTGCTCAATAAGGTCAAAAACTGATTAGTGGGCTTGATCCCAGTTGTCACCGTGGCCAGCTTCCGCCACCAACGGTACTTCTAGCTCAGCAGCAGATTCCATCAATTCTTGTACTTTACTTTCAATTTCGGCTAAAGATGACTCTTCCACTTCAAATACCAATTCATCGTGTACTTGCATCAGTAGCTTAACTCGGCCATCACCTTCCGCTTGAATCCATTCATCAACCAGCAGCATCGCTTTCTTAATGATGTCTGCGGCTGTACCTTGCATTGGCGCGTTGATCGCTGCACGCTCAGCTGCCTTACGACGCATGCCATTACGAGATTGAATTTCAGGTAGGTGCAGACGACGACCGTAAATGGTTTCAACGAAGCCCTGCTCTGAAGCTGCGCTGCGTGTGTCTTCCATGTACTGCATCACACCAGGGTAACGCTCGAAGTAAGTATCCATGTAGTGCTGTGCTTCACCACGAGGAATACCTAGCTGCTTAGCCAAGCCAAAGGCACTCATGCCGTAGATAAGACCGAAGTTAACCGCTTTAGCACGACGACGTTGCTCTGAAGTCACATCCTCAATATTAACGCCAATGATCTCAGCTGCGGTTGCCGCGTGGATATCTTTGCCTTGTTGGAAAGCTTCCAGAAGCGCTTTATCGCCCGATAGGTGCGCCATGATACGCAATTCAATTTGAGAGTAATCGACCGCTAGAATCTTCCAACCATGCTGTGCAACGAATGCTTGGCGGATACGACGACCTTCTTCATTACGAATTGGGATGTTCTGCAGGTTTGGATCCGTCGAAGACAAACGACCTGTCGCCGTTACCGCTTGATGATACGAGGTGTGAACACGACCCGTTTCCGCGTTGATCATCTTCGGTAGTTTGTCAGTGTAAGTAGACTTCAGCTTCGCAAGACCACGATACTCAATGATCAACTTAGGTAGCGGGTAATCTAGCGCCAGTTCCTGTAATACTTCTTCATTGGTTGAAGGCGAGCCAGATGGCGTTTTCTTGATAACAGGCAGACCCATTTTCTCAAACAGAATCGCTTGCAGCTGTTTCGGCGAGTTCATGTTGAACTCTTGCTCGGCAATCTCGTAAGCTTTCTGCTCTAACTCATCAAGACGAACCGCAATCTCTTGTGACTGTGCACCTAGCAACATGTCATCGACGAATACACCGGTACGTTCAATGCGAGACATGACTGGAATCAGAGGTACTTCGATCTCTTCATAAATCGCTTTTAGCTTTTCATCTTGCTCGATATTTTCCATCAAGCGGTTATGCAGACGCAGTGTTACGTCAGCATCTTCAGCCGCATATGGAGACGCTTCACCCAACTCAATCTGGTTGAACGTCAGTTGTTTCTTACCTTTGCCCGCAATCTGCTCAAACGAGATGCAGCTGTGTTGTAAGAATCGTAGCGCTAAGCTGTCCATGTCATGTTTACCGCCAACGCTATTAAAAACGTAAGACGCTAGCATGGTGTCATGCTTAATGCCTTTCATCTCGATACCGTAGCGCGCTAAAACGCTCATATCGTACTTGAGGTTTTGACCCACTTTAGCCTGTGCATCATCTTCAAGAATCGGTTTCAGCTGTTCTAGTACCCAATCACGATCCAGTTGCTGTGGTGCGTCTAGGTAGTCATGAGCAACCGGTACGTAAGCGGCAACGCCTTCTTCGGTTGCGAATGATAAGCCAACCAGGTTAGCCACCATGTAATCTAGGCTGTCTGTCTCAGTATCAAAAGCAAACACCTCTGCCGCTTTCAACTTCTCTAGCCAAGCGTTGAAACTCTCTTCATCAAGAATGGTCTCGTACTTGCTACGATCAATCGTCACTGCTGAAGTGTTCATTTCAACGGTTGAGGTTGCCGATGCACCACTGCTACGTACAGCGCCAGATTTCTCATCGGCTTCAACTACGCCAGTACCGCCCTCAAGAAGCTCATTCAGCCAAGATTTGAAGACCAGTTGACCATATAGCTTAATTAGCTCATCGGTGTTTGGTTGGGTTTTTACGAGTGACTCTGGTGTCTCTTCAAGTTCAACATCCAGTTTAATCGTCGCCAGTTGGTAAGACATTTCAGCGTTGTCTTTATTATCGATAAGCTTCTTAGCCATCGTCTTAGAACCACGGAAACCAAGCGCTGCAATATCATCTAGGTTTTGGTACAACTTCTCGATGCTACCAATGCCTTGTAGTAAAGCAGTTGCTGTTTTGTCACCAACACCTGGAACGCCGGGAATGTTATCCACTTTATCGCCCATCAGTGCAAGGTAGTCGATAATCAGCTCAGGTGGGATGCCAAACTTCTCTATCACGCCTTCGCGATCCATCACCACGTTGGTCATGGTGTTGATCAAAGTAACGTTGTCATCAACCAGTTGGGCCATATCTTTATCGCCAGTACTGATCAAAACCGGCATGCCCGCTTTAGATGCTTGAGAAGCCAGCGTACCAATCACATCATCCGCTTCAACGCCTGGGATCGAGATAAGTGGTAGACCCATTGCGCGAATCACGTTGTGCAAAGGTTCGATCTGACAACGTAGATCATCCGGCATAGGTGGACGATTAGCCTTGTACTCTGGGTACATGTCATCACGGAACGTCTTTCCTTTTGCATCAAAAATAACCGCAATACGATCAGAAGCAAATTGACGCATCATGCTGCGCAGCATGTTAACTACACCGTAAACCGCGTTAGTCGGGATATCACCATTGCTCATGGTGCCAGGGTAAGCATGAAACGCGCGATATAAGTAAGAAGAGCCATCGATCAGAATCAATGGATTATCAGGAATACGAGCCATAATGTTTGTGTATCCAGTAAGTACAGAAATTATCTGTTAAGAATGCCACGTCTGTTGGTTGGATTCCACGTTGTCGATCCGTATCCGTTCACTCGGTTGTGTTCGATATAATCAATTTGTTGTTATTTTTTGTTCTTAGATATAGGCGTTCTGTGGATAACTCTGTTTATATTATTTACCCACCCTGTTGAGAACTAAGGCAAACAACGCAAAAAACACAAACAAACCATTGAAAATAAAGTAAAAATTTACAGATCGAACAGATGATCAACGATCTTTTTAAGATCTTGCGTTGTGGAAAAGAATGCTGATGGCGTTTTATTCATAAAAATACGTGCCACTAAATATGCATCTTGTTGAAATGGTAGGCATAAAAAAAGCGACACCCGAAGATGTCGCCTAGCAAAAACCGGTAAAGCCATTCAAATTGAATACCACAGCTGTACCTAAAAGCTATAAATTACACTGGAAGCAATGTGAGCAATGTCGTGTCAAAAAGAACTTAGTACAAGTTCGCGAGAATTCTGTTGGGTAACCAAGTTGATACTCGATTACTTAACATCCTTGTGAACATTTCCTCATTCCCTAAGACAGGTTTAATAATAATGATTCTCATTTAATAGTCAACCACTAAATGATAATAAATCTCATTTAATTTCATTTGACTGATTAATGCCACGAATTCGAGAAGTTACTTATGCCGATAGTTGCTTCACGAAATGAATACGATGCTCTCGAATATCCTCTTTTTCTTCCAGTTTTTCGATTTGGTAACCATTCCTCAGTAATAGGCGCAGCATAGCAGGAAACTGATTACGCGATTTCACTTTGAGTTGTTGGTAGCCTTGTTGTTTCACCCACTGCTCTTGCACATCTAATTGAGCCTGTGCGACTCCTTTGTTTCTCGCGAGCGGCGATACACCACCAAACCAACTGTAAAAAGTGTTCGGTTCCAATTCATAGCCGATCTTAAACCCCAGTAGCACACCCTCTTCTTCCGCGACCAAAATCAAACTCTTCTTGTCTGATAAGCGTTGTGAAAGAGAAGCCACACTCTCTTTTTGAGCAAACTCGTTAATCTGCTCAACAACCGCAACCACTTCTTCCAGCGAGCCTTCACGTACGATGACTGACATACTTTCCCCCCTCATAAACGAAAGGGTTGGCACGACGGCCAACCCTTTAAATACTCTTTTAGCTTAACCTAAAGTCGTTACTTTTCTCTTAGGTGCTCTGCGGCCTTTGCATTGTCTTCAGCTAGCCACTCAGCGACATCTTTAGCAAAGTAAGTTAGGATGCCATCCGCACCAGCACGCTTAAAGCACAGTAGTGATTCCATAACTGTATCGCGCTCTTTCAGCCAGCCGTTTTGAATCGCCGCTTTGTGCATCGCGTATTCGCCAGACACTTGGTATGCATACGTCGGAGCTTGCAGCTCATGCTTCACGCGGCGCACGATATCTAGGTAAGGCATGCCCGGTTTAACCATCACCATGTCCGCACCTTCGTTAAGGTCCATAGCGACTTCGTGAATGGCTTCATCACTGTTTGCAGGATCCATCTGGTAGTTCTTCTTGTTACCACCTTTCAGGTTAGATGCACTGCCGACAGCATCACGGAATGGGCCGTAGTAGCACGACGCGTATTTCGCAGAGTACGCCATGATTTGGGTGTGAATGTGACCCGCTTCTTCTAACGCTTCACGAATCTTACCGATACGGCCATCCATCATATCCGATGGGGCAACCACATCAGCACCCGCTTCAGCGTGAGACAGCGCCTGTTTGATCAGCACTTCTGTTGTCTCATCATTCATCACGTAGCCATCTTCATCGATGATGCCATCTTGGCCATGTGTGGTGAACGGGTCTAACGCGACATCTGTGATAACACCAATGTTCGGCACATGTTCTTTTAGTGAACGTACAGCACGCTGAACCAAACCTTCAGAGTTATGGGCTTCAGCCGCGCATAAGCTTTTAGCATCTTGGTTCACGACTGGGAATAGAGCAATCGCAGGAACACCCAATTTAGAAAGGTAATCCGCTTCCTCAAGCATAAGGTCGATCGACAGGCGTTCAACACCCGGCATAGACTCTACAGGCTCGCGGCGGTCTTTACCCATTAGGATAAACATTGGGTAGATTAGATCATCCACAGACAATTGATTTTCTGCCATTAGGCGACGGCTAAAGTCGTGCTTACGCATACGGCGCATACGGCGACCTGGGTATTGACCTTGAATTGAAACAGACACTAGATTCTCCTTGCCTAGTCTAAGTACCGAAATACTCAGATATGAAAAGTGCTAAATACAGGCAAAAGCATATCACTGATGGCTCAGGACGCTAGCAGTAAAATATAAAACCCACTCAAAAACAGGGAGAAATGGCAAAAAATGACCTTCTCCTCACACTGCCGTATACTCATGGCAACTCAGTAAAGACCGCATTCAGGACAAAACAATGATCGACACTCATGCTCATATTTACGCTAGCGAATTCGATGAAGACCGCGAACAGGTAGTGCAGCGCGCACTGGCTCAAGGTATTGATACGATTCTACTACCAAACATCGACCTAGAATCTATCGAGCCAATGCTAGCAACGGAAGCTCAATTTCCGGAAGTATGTCGTTCAATGATGGGCTTACACCCTTGTTATGTGGATGGAAATATTGAAGAAACGCTAAAGACCATTCGCGCTTGGTTCGATAAACGCGACTTTATCGCAGTGGGTGAAATCGGTATCGACCTCTACTGGGATAAAACCTTTAAAGCCGAACAAGAGATGGCTTTCGTTACCCAACTGCAGTGGGCAAAAGAGCTCGACCTGCCGGTGGTGATCCACACTCGCGATTCAATAGAAGAGACCCTGACTCTGCTAAAACAAGAACAAGACGGCAGCTTACGTGGTGTATTTCACTGCTTTGGCAGTAGCCTAGAAGAAGCTCAAGCGATCAATGCGCTCGGCTTCCACCTTGGTTTAGGGGGGGTGTCGACCTTTAAGAATTCAGGTATGGATAAGGTGATTCCACACCTTGATATGGACTTCGTTATCTTAGAAACAGACTGCCCTTACTTAGCGCCAGCGCCAAACCGTGGTAAACGCAATGAACCTGCGTACACAGAGTTAGTCGCAAAGCGCATTGCAGAGCTAAGAGGCATCACTCTAGAAGAGGTTGAAAAAATCACAACAGCCAACGCTAAATCATTGTTTAATTTATAAATAATATAGATAACCAATTTCTATTGTTTTCAATAAAATTCATTTGTTAAAACAGGGTGACATGTATATTATCAACCGCCAGCATATAGAGGTAGTTAATAATGTGTGACCACTCACAATACTTACAACGTCAGCATCGAACTCTATGGCATAAAGTCTTGGGCATTAAAGAGCTCTATGTATGTCAGAACTGTGGCTATCAGTTGAAAATTCGATAACGAAGAAGAATAAAAAAAGCGGCCTAGGGCCGCTTTTTTTATTCTTTGATTTTTGCTGCAGAGCTCTGACTTACGATTCCGCTTCTTCTTCATCAGCATCAGGCTTACGCACATAAAAGCGAGCGAAGAACAGACCGATCTCAAACAGGATACACATTGGAATCGCCAACAGTGTTTGAGAAATCATATCTGGTGGTGTCAGCATCATACCGATAATAAAAGCACCCACGACAATGTAAGGGCGCTTCTCGGCTAGCGCTTTAGGTGTCGTTGCACCCGTCCAACACAACAAGATAATCGCCACTGGTACTTCAAAGGCAATACCAAAAGCAAAGAACAGTGCGAGTACAAAATCAAGATAACTCGATATGTCCGTCGCAAACTCTACCTGCCCTAACGAGATAGCCGTAAAGAAGCTGAATACCAATGGGAATACCACGAAGTAAGCAAACGCCACACCACAGTAAAACAACAGAGAACTTGAAGCCAAAAGTGGCATGATCAAGCGCTTCTCATGCTTGTATAAACCCGGAGCCACAAAAGCCCACACCTGATACAAAATAAACGGCACCGCAACAAACACAGCAGCAATTAACGTTAGTTTTAAAGGTGTGAAAAATGGCGATGCAACATCGGTTGCGATCATCGTCGCCCCTTCAGGTAGACGATCTACCAAAGGTGCTGATACGAATTCATAAATATCATTAGCAAAATAAATTAGCCCGATAAACACCACTAAAACGGCAAGAATCGAACGTAGTAGTCGATTGCGGAGTTCTAGAAGGTGACTAATTAAAGGCTGTGTCTGCTCAGTCGAAGACATTTCAAACCTCTTAAACAGGAAGATCGAAAAGGAGCCGCATGTACCTGGCGCCCCCTCCTTGCGAGACTATTCGGCTTTCTTATCTGACGGTGCTGAAGCTTCACTGTTCACCTGAATGGTTTCAGATTCCCCAGTTTCCGTGACACTAGGTTTAGTCTCACTTGGCTTATCAGACTCAGGCTTAGCGTATGGACGTTGAACTTCAGCAGCGGCCTGCTTAAGTTCATCGACTGACGCTTTAAGGTCTGGAGATAAATCTTCCATACCCATTTGTTCCGCCTTGCGTAGGTTTTCTTGTAGCTCTTGCACCTTAAGCTCGTGAGAAAGTTCATCTTTCACACTGTTTGCCATACTTTTCGCCGCACCCACAAACTTGGATACACTGCGAATTGCCACAGGCAAACGCTCAGGCCCTAGAACCACTAACCCAACGACAGATATTAATACCAGTTCCCAAAAACCGATATCAAACACGATTTACGCCTGCTCTTTGTCTTTCTTTGTTTCAGCAGTCGCTTCTGTCTTCTGCTGTTCAATATTCTTTGGTTCGAAGTCTGCGTCTTTCTTATCTGCAGGCTTTTCATCATCGCTCATTGCTTTCTTGAAGCCTTTAACCGCTGAACCTAAGTCACCACCCATACCGCGCAGTTTCTTCGTTCCGAATAGCAAAATTACAATTACAGCAATGATTAGAAGTTGCCAAATACTGATACCACCCATTGTCATTGTCCTCGGGTCTGTCTACACAAAAAGATATAAAGAGAGTCTACTGTCTAACGACGGTAAGCTCGCCAACTAAGCAGCCAAAATGTGACACCTGCGATGCCACAGCCCATAGATAGCTGCTCATAAGGGCTTGAAACTAATATTGCGGAGCATACGACTAAAGTGGCTCCAACGCCAAACAAAAACTTTCCAGTTGCTTGCTGACGCTTACTCTCTCGGTAACCTTGATAAAGCTGATCCATTCTATGGTTCATCGCTTTACCTTGGCGCAAGCTGTCATAAAGTAACTCTGGCAGCTCTGGCAGTTTTTCTGCCCAGAATGGCGCGCGCTCTTTGACTGCGTTAATCACAGCTTGCGGCCCCACCTGATTCATCATCCAAGTTTCAAGGAAAGGCTTTGCGGTTTCCCACAAATCGAGTTGTGGATACAACTGACGACCTAACCCTTCAACATACAACAAGGTCTTTTCTAGCAGTACCAACTGAGGCTGAACCTCCATGTTGAAACGCCTTGCTGTATTAAATAAGTTTAGCAACACATGACCAAATGAGATCTCACCGAGTGGCTTGGCAAAAATCGGCTCACACACCATGCGGATCGCGAACTCGAAGTCATTAACGTTGGTATCATGAGGTACCCAGCCCGAATCAACGTGCAGCTCTGCAACTTTACGATAATCTCGGTTGAAGAAAGCCAGCAGGTTTTCCGCTAAATAACGTTTATCTTCGCTGCTTAACGTGCCGACAATGCCACAATCGAGACCAATCCATTGAGGATTATCTGGGTTATCTGGGTTAACGAATACGTTGCCCGGGTGCATGTCTGCATGGAAAAAACTGTCTCGGAATACCTGGGTGAAGAATACCGTCACACCACGTTCCGACAGCAATTTCATATTGGTGCCGTTGGCTTTCAAAGTCTCGACATCCGACACTTGAATACCATAAATACGCTCTGACACCATCAAGGTTTCGCTGCTTAAATCAGGAATCACCTCAGGAACGTATAACTCTTCACTGCCTTCAAAATTACGACGCAGTTGAATGGCATTTGCAGCCTCTCGGCGTAGGTCCAATTCATCAATTAAGGTTTTTTCGTACTCATGAACCACCTCAACCGGTCTTAAACGACGTGCTTCAGGAAGTGACTTAGCGACTATACTCGCCATTCGATGCATCAGTTTTAGATCTGCATCAATCACCGGGCGAATATCTGGTCGAATTACCTTCAGAACCACCTCTCGGCCGTTCTCTTTTAACTTCGCAGTATGCACCTGAGCGATGGACGCTGAAGCAAGTGGTTCAATATCAAAGTCGGTAAACCAGTTATCTAAACTGCCACCCAGAGCCTTCTCCATATCTTGCTTAGCCGATTCACCATCAAACGGCGCCACTTGGTCTTGTAAAAGTGCCAACTGATCAGCGATATGAGGGGGGAACAGATCACGACGTGTCGACATCATCTGTCCAAACTTAATCCACACTGGCCCTAGCTCTTGCAAAGCCAAGCGTAGACGATGCCCTAACTCTTTATCTTTGTGCTTGTTCTTAATCCAAAACAGTGACTTTCTCGCCAACAAAGGCGCTTTGGTCAATTGGTGCTCTGGCATCAGTTCATCAAGGCCATATTCCAACTGTACCTTGATAATATGATAAAGACGTTTCAGTTCTGTTGGGGTCATGCTTTCTCCAACAGAGCGTTCAACTTAGCTTCAAGGCGTGCAGCTGAGCTTTTTACGTCATCAACCTGATCGCAAAAATGTGCCACCTCTAATGGCGCAGGAGCAATTTTCCACTCTTCAGTCAGAACCTGAGCGAAGTGATTCTGATGTTTTGTTGCCTGCTTTGCCACAAGGCCACCAACGTTCTTAACGCCTTGCACCAAGGTATGAGCTACCACATCACCTGTCACGCGAGACAACCACTCTTCCAAGTCGGGTTTGCAGTCTGTCATCAGCTGAGAAAACTTCTGTGCCAACTGAATATCACCTTCCAAAATCAGCTTATCTTGCTTGATAAGCTTAGTAATATTCGATTGTTCACGGAGTTCTGGCAATACAGATAGATTCAAAGATAAGTAGCAATCAGGTTGCCCTTCGTATTCTGACAACACATCAATTTGTTGGCTAAAAACGAACGTAAGTGTTTTATTCAACTCTTTCAAATTGACTTGAATGATCTGCCCTTTTAAACGAGACAAACGACGAACCAGTGCTGGATCGTCGTTTACTAGCGTATTCAAAGAGGTTTCAATAACCGCGGTTACCAATGGATCAAATGGCATGACTGTCCTTACCTTTGAAAACGGATAAGCCTTAACCTATCCGTTCTATCTTTATTCTTATTTTCTATCTAACACGCTCAAAGCGCTTGCTACCAAGTTCAACTAGAACTTGTAACCTCGGTGCAGCGCTACAATGCCGCCCGTTAGGTTGTAGTATTTCGTATTCTCAAAGCCCGCTTCTTGCATCATGCCTTCCAACGTTTCTTGGTCTGGGTGCATGCGGATAGATTCAGCAAGGTAACGGTAGCTGTCTGCATCGTTAGCAATCAACTCACCCATTTTTGGCAATAGGTGGAATGAGTACGCATCATATACTTTTGAAAGTGGCTCAAGTACTGGCTTAGAAAATTCTAGAACCAATAGGCGACCACCCGGCTTAAGCACACGGTACATAGAGCGCAGTGCTTTGTCTTTATCGGTTACGTTACGCAGACAGAAACTGATAGTAATGCAATCGAAGTAGTTGTCTGGGAAAGGCAACTCTTCAGCATTCGCTTGTACGTAATGTACGTTGCCAACAATACCGCTATCACGCAGTTTATCGCGGCCAACATTCAGCATTGAATTGTTGATATCAGCAAGAACTACGTGGCCTTTTTCACCAACGATGCGCGAGAATTTCGCCGTCAGGTCACCAGTACCACCACCAAGGTCTAGAATACGCTGACCAGGGCGAACGCCACTGCAATCAATCGTGAATCGTTTCCACAAACGGTGAACACCACCCGACATTAAGTCATTCATGATGTCGTATTTAGCGGCTACAGAGTGAAATACCTCTGCTACTTTCGCGACTTTTTCGTCTTTCGCGACTGTTTCGAAACCAAAGTGTGTGGTTTCTGACTCTACTGCTGAATTTGTCTGCACGCTTGTGTCCATAATGCTGTTATCTACCATGGTAAGTTCTCATCGACAGCACACTCTGTGTTTAGAGGCGCTGCGGCCGATTAGTTTACTTTATCCTCAGCGGGTTGTCTTTCTACTAAGGAGGCATTTTCTGAAAAAGCCTCATTTTGCGCCATTTCTGCCAAGCCAATAGAGATAGGTTTCTTCACCTCAACGCCCAATTGCTTGAAACTTTCAGCCTGACGAATCACGTTACCGCGACCTGTTGCTAGCTTGTTCATGGCGCCTTGATAGCTTTGATTGGCTCTATCTAGCGAGCTACCAAGACCTTCCATGTCATCGACAAACAGGCGCAGTTTGTCGTAAAGCTTGCTTGCGCGCTCGGCAATCACCTGCGCGTTCTGGTTCTGTCTTTCATTGCGCCACAAGTTATCAATGGTGCGCAGTGCCACCAGCAAAGTAGTAGGGCTGACTAAGATGATGTTTTGCTCCATCGCGTCTTTCACCAAGCTAGGGTCAGCTTGAATCGCCACTTGGAATGCAGGTTCAACTGGGATAAACATCAATACGTAATCCAAACTTTGGATGCCTTTAAGCTGGTGATAATCCTTCTGGCTCAGACCTTTGATGTGCGCTCTCAGTGAGACCAAGTGATCACGCAATGCGACATCACGCTGCTGATCAGTTTCAGCATTGAAGTAGCGCTCAAACGCGACCAATGCCATTTTAGAATCCACCACCACTTGCTTATCTTGTGGCAAATGGACTATCACATCGGGCTGATAGCGCTTACCTGCATCATTCTGTAGGTTCACTTGCGTTTGGTACTCGTGCCCTTCTCGCAGGCCTGACTCCGCAAGCACACGAGCCAGCACCACTTCCCCCCAGTTACCTTGCTGTTTGTTGTCACCCTTGAGCGCCTGAGTCAGGTTAACCGCTTCGCGAGTCATACTTTCATTAAGGCGCTGCAGGTTTTTCAATTCATGTACTAAGGTATGACGCTCTTTGGCTTCTTGGCTAAAGCTATCGTTAACCTGCTTCTTAAAGCCTTCTAGTTGCTCTCTCAGCGGTGAGAGTAACCCTTCTAAACTCTGCTTGTTTTGTTGATCGACCTTAGCAGTTTTGGTTTCAAACAGCTGATTGGCAAGATGCTCGAACTGCTGCTTTAGGCGTGATTCAGCCTGCTCTAAGAGCTGCAGCTTTTCACTGTTAGCAAGGTTCTCTTGATCGTGCCTTGCTTCTTGCTCACGGAGTTCAGCCTCCAACTCCGACTTATGGTCTTTCAGTACGTTAATCTCATCGGCATACTGCTGTCGTTCTTGTTTGACCGCTTCGAAGTAGCGAAGCTTTTCCATCGCCGCCATCACCTTACCGTGTGCTTGTTTAAGCTCAAATGCGGCTTTGTCTCGCTCGTCATCCATTTCATCGAGCTCTTGCTGTGCCTCTGCCAAGGAGGATTTGAGCTGTGACTGCTGAGATTCATGCAACAAACGATCAGACTCAAGTTGCTGCTCGAGCAATCGCTGCTGAAAAGAGAGTTTCTGTTTAACCCACCAACCCACGACGCCGCCACTGACGAGTGCGCCAGAAATTGCAGCAATAAGCGTTGCCTGATGTTCGATAATCCATTGCATGATAATGATTTAGCCTAATTGGAAATAACTCATTAAATGGTATTTTGATACTGGATAAATGTCCAGTTTGCCGTATTAAAATTCGACAGATAGACTAAGCGCTCCGTGTTCAGTCCCACCCAATTAGAATGAGTTACCATGAATGAACGTCGTGCCTTGGGCTTTGGCCTTTCCGCAGTGCTGCTGTGGTCAACGGTCGCTACTGCTTTTAAGCTGACCCTTGCTGAGTTTTCACCTATTCAAATGCTGACCATTGCCAGCATTGTGTCGTCGACTGCGCTAATCGCGGTCTGCGCCTTTCAAGGTAAGCTTTCTCAGCTAAGCACAACATTCCTATCAAACCCTTGGTACTACCTACTGCTTGGTTTGGTTAACCCGCTGGCCTACTACCTGATTCTCTTCAAAGCATACGACCTGCTGCCAGCTTCTCAAGCTCAGGCCATCAACTACAGCTGGGCTATCACGCTAACGCTGATGGCAGCGGTTTTTCTGGGACAAAGGGTTCGCAAGCAAGATTGGGTGGCTTGTACCTTCAGTTATGCGGGTGTGGTTGTAATTGCTACCAAAGGCGATGTACTAGGTATGCAGTTCGATAGCCCACTTGGTGTTGCGCTAGCACTGCTTTCAACCCTACTGTGGGCGGGCTACTGGATCCTTAACACCAAAAACAAGGCTGATCCTGTGGTTGGTGTACTACTTGGATTCTTAGTGGCGTTACCCTTCGCGATTGGTTTAACCATTTTCGAGGGCGAAAGCTTTAGCCAAATCACGGCGAAAGGTTGGATGGCGGTGACTTACGTTGGCTTGTTTGAGATGGGAATTACCTTTGTGTTGTGGCTATCGGCATTGAAGTTAACCAACAACACGGCACGCATCAGCAACCTGATTTTCGCCTCACCTTTTATCTCTTTGATGCTACTTTCCACCATTATCGGCGAAGAAATTCACCCATCAACCCTGTTTGGTTTAGTGCTGATTATTGCTGGTTTGGTGATTCAACAAATCAAAGTAAGTAAATAGATCAGGCTCATTATAAAACATCGCTTGCTAACCTCTTCTCTTGGTAAACATTGTTAGGTGCCTACCCTCTCAAGGCTGGCACCTAAAATCGCAAACTATCCACTTCTTTGCCCCTCAACTACACCCTCTATCTCATTGAGAAAAAATAAAATCACGACCTAAATAACAAGGCTGAACAAAAAAATTTACCTTTACTGCATCCAATCGGTGAGCTCTTGCGTCTCTTGTAAGCATTTTGAGTTTAGATTAGGAGAAAAGATGCAACTTAAACTAACTACTGTAGGCCTAAGCATACTGCTTGCGAACACTTCAGCACTCGCTTCACCCCAACTTGATTCAGACATCACCCATCAACCTCAAGATGGAGAAATCAATATCTATGGCCCAGGAGGCCCCGACACCGCGCTTCGTCATGCCGCAGAAGCTTTCAGTAAAAAAAGTAAGGTGACGGTAAACGTGATCGCTGGGCCTGAATCAAAGTGGACGAAAGACGCACAGCAAAATGCTGACCTAATCTTTGGATCCTCGGAACAATCCATGAGTGCTTTTGTTGAAACCTACCCCTTTATTACCGATCAAGATGTAGAGCCAGTGTACTTGCGCCGTGCAGTGATTGCGGTCCCAAAGGGGAACCCAAAAAATATCAATGGGATTAAAGATCTACTCGAAAAACCAGCACGAATAGTCGTGACTGAAGGTCTAGGGGTTTACAACACTTCCGGTACAGGCGTTTGGGAAGACGTAGCAGGACGCATAGGCTCACTGGCTGACGTACAGAACTTTCGCAAAAAAATCATTGCTTACGCTAAAGGCAGCGGAGCAAGTTTCAAAGCTTTTCAACAACAAAAGGCTGATGCGTGGATCACTTGGATTCACTGGCCGCTCAACCATGCCGATAAAGTCGACTATGTAGAAATTGAGCCAGAAAGACGCATCTACCGAGATCTCACCCTAGCAAAGGCAAAAGGTGCAGATCCACAAACTCAAGCTTTCATTGATTTCGTTAACAGCAGTGAGGGAGAAACCTTTTTCACTCGCGAAGGTTGGACTCGTTAATAAGGAAAACGACTGTGAAAAAACTATTATTTTCGGCATTACTGATCACCCCAACTAGTTTTGCTGCGCCAACAACAACTACGTCAGTTGGAGAGGTGTACACTGATGCCTCAGGCAAGTCACTTTATACCTTTAGCAAAGATCCAGTTGGGAAATCTGTATGTACTGACCAATGTGAAAAGTTATGGCCGCCCGTTCTCGAAACCGCACAATCCAGCGAGCACTTCGACATGCTGGCAGACTTCAGCCAAATCACAAGAGAAGACGGCAACAAACAATGGGCTTTGAACGGAAAACCACTTTATCGCTGGCATCAGGACTCCCAGAAAGGAGATATCACAGGTGCAGGCATCAAAGGCGTTTGGCCGCTAGCCCGTGCGGATGATGTCACCATCAGACTATTCAATGATGGTAAGCAACGTTATCTAGTCGATAGCCACAATCAGACCCTTTATACCTTTGATAAAGATAAGCCAAACCAATCCGTTTGCTACGATGATTGCGCTTCTAAGTGGCCACCTGCTCTTGTGAATACAGAGATAACTCAAAAGGGGATAGAAAATCTAAAGCTGACGGGAGGATTTGGTGTGACTCAGCGCAACGACGACTCATATCAATGGACATACCACAACAAACCGCTTTATCGTTGGATTAAAGACCAAAAGCCCGGCGACACTAGCGGGAATGGCGTAAAACAAGTCTGGCACATTGTAGAACAATAATGAGGAAAGCGTGAACACCGATAAACATAAGATAGGTTTACTGCTTTCCCAAGTAGCGCTTCGAGACCAAGCTGCGTTCGAAGCGCTATACCAGTTGACCAGCACCCGGCTTTTTAACGTTATCCTCGGCGTCGTAAAAGACGAACACGTTGCAGCGGATATACTTCAAGAGGGATTCGTAAAGCTCTGGCACAACAACCAGCAATATCCAGTAAATCACCCTTGGGCTTGGTTATGCCAAAGTATGAGAAACCTCGCTATAGATGAAATTAGAAAGCGGAACAATCGAGGGGAAGAACAACTGGTAAAGCCCCCCGAAGAGATCGCTCTCGAAGTAACATCTGACTCAGGAGCCAACTTATCATACTGCCTAAACTCGCTCGCTGAAGAAAAAAGGAATGCGATTATCTTGGCCTATCAGCACGGGATGAGCCATCAAGAGATCGTCCACCATGTGAGCACTCCACTTGGCACAGTGAAATCGTGGATTCGCCGAGGTTTACAGGAGCTAAAACGATGCCTAACCCATTAAAAAACGCACGTTATCAAAATCAAGAGCTAAGAGATAAACTTGCCGGCGAATACGTTCTGGGAACATTAACGCCACTCGTACGAAAAAGATTGGAAACCCTCATGCGATCAGACCCCATTTGGTGGGAACACATCGACCTTTGGCATCAGCATTTGTCTAGCTTAACCCCAGCAATCGACATGGCACATTCTGAAGGCAACTTGAAACCTCCGTCACGCCAAGTATGGAAAAACATCGCATCCCAAACAATCAAACCACCGAAGCAGACTCAAACTATTCGTTGGTGGTGGATCCCTATTAGCATGGCTTTTTCTCTGCTCATAGGGTTGTCGCTACAACCTTTTGTATCACCAACCTCGCAACCAACAGAAATCGCGCAGGTGCGCCCTATTAGTTACTTGGCCATGATGTCTTCTGAGAGCCAAAAAGACCATTTTGCTTTGGTCGCCTACCAAGGAGAAAAGCCCGGGCAATCAAGTATCCGCATGCAGAGAAACCGTGCGATGGCGAAAGTACCTATGGATAGAGCAATGGTATGGATGAGGGACGGAAATACTGGTGAGCTCAAACTCATTGATAGCCTGGAAAATGTAAATAACATCCGTTATATGTCGCCAACTGAGTGGCAAACACTTAAAAACAGTTCTGAACTGCTAGTGACCGCTAATCGCGATCCAAACAGTGAGATTTTATATCGAGGGCGTTGTGTAGAACTAAGCAACCCACCAACAAGCAAAGCATCATAAGCCCTTAGCTTTCGGCAACGTCTAGTACGGTATTGAACAGCAGCGATGGTCGTCATTATGAGTCCATCGCTATTGCGTATAAATTGTTAGCTACACCCACTGTCCAGCAGTAAAGCCTGAGCTCCAACACCATTGGAAGTTGTAACCACCAAGCCAGCCCGTTACGTCCATCACCTCACCAACGAAGAACAAGCCTTTGATGTTCTTACATTCCATGGTTTTTGAAGACAGGTGATCGGTATCCACGCCGCCAAGAGTAACCTCCGCCGTACGGTAACCTTCAGTGCCATTTGGTGCGATTTTCCAGTTTTCTAGATGCTCAACAATGCCATTAAGCTGCTTTTCGGTGAACTGCTTAAGCGGTTTGTCTTCAAGCTCTTTACGGTCAATCAACACTTCAACAAAACGCTTTGGTAGTGCTTTTGCTAGTGTGTTCTTTAAGCTCTGGTTTGGATGCTTCTCGCGAGAGTTAGCCAATAACTCAGCCACATCGACTTCAGGTACTAGGTTAATTGAAACCGATTGACCCGCTTCCCAGAACGAAGAGATTTGCAGTACAGAAGGGCCAGATAGACCGCGGTGCGTAAACAGCAGCGCTTCTTTAAATAAGGTCCCATCTTGCGCTGTAATCTCAGCAGGAATCGCAATACCAGAAAGCTCGGCGAAGTCTTCTTTGTCTTCTTTATGCAGCGTAAACGGCACTAAGCCTGCTGTGGTCGGCATGACGGACAAACCAAATTGCTCCGCAATCTTGTAGCCAAATGGCGTTGAGCCCAGCTTAGGCATCGATAAACCACCAGTCGCTACCACCAGTGAATCACATTCAACTTGGTCGGTATTTAGGTGCATCTTGAAGCCAGAGTCGGTCTTTTCGATAGAGTGAACGTCGCAGCGGTAGCGTTGCTCAACTTTCGCTTGCTGACACTCTTCAAGCAGCATGCTAACAATATCTTTTGCTGTATGGTCATTCACACAAAATAGCTGACCATGATCGCGCTCTTCGAATTCAATGCCGTACTTGCTCACCATAGAGATGAAATCCCAGTTAGTGTATTGAGACAAAGCTGACTTTACGAAGTGAGGGTTTTTACACAGGAAGTTATTCGCAGACACATCGTAGTTGGTGAAATTACAACGACCACCACCTGAGATTAAAATTTTTCTGCCTGGCTTTTTAGCATGATCAACCACCAGCACTCGTCGGCCACGTTTACCAGCTTCCGCGGCACACATTAAGCCTGCGGCGCCCGCACCAATCACGATTACATCAAATTTTTCACTCATTGCGGTTCTGCTTTCTTCATTTTGCATCTTGAGGACGCCCTGTTCTCAAAATGCCATCAATAAAAAAGGATGTGCATTAACAGCACATCCTTACTAATTGCCCGCTATTCTAGCGGCAATTTTAAACTTTGCAATTGGTGTTCGACCGTACAAACTTCATACACTAACTAGCGTATATCAAAGTCCAACGTGAAAATAACCGACGCTCTAATCACACACGTTGGTTGCCTAGACGATGAAGGCGGCCACTAACGTCACACCAAGCAGAGCCGAAGAAAGTATGAATAGCTCCCTCACTCGATCACATTTAGAGGTAAATACCTCGTCGTGGTGATGGTGGTACTCTTTGCTTTTGATGTAACTAAACAAGCGAACTTGTTTGGTCATATTGCCATGAGTTGTGAAGAACCCACCTCCATCTACTTGTTGATAAAGTAGAGGATGTGCTTCTCGCATAATATAAATAAGCGTTCGTAGCGCCGTAAAGTAGCGCGCCCAGTTCACACAAGTCACAACCATTAGTGCAAATAGAATAGTGTCGCCGCTGATCATCCTTTCCTCCCTACATCTTCAAAGGAAAACTCAAAAGAAAAAGATAATCAGAGTCTTTTTCTTACAGCCTAGGCTGCAGGAGCATCCATGATTGAAGATGAACCATCTTTTGCCAATTGCGCTAGGTCTTTATCAATAAAGAACAGTGCTTTACCGTCTTCACCAACAAGTTCTAGCTTATCCAATACACCTTTAAACAACTTCTCTTCTTCGTGTTGCTCTGCAACGTACCATTGCAGGAAGTTAAAGGTTGAGTAGTCTTGTGTGCTGAAAGCAACGTGAGCCAGCTTATTGATCTTTTCAGTAATCATCTGCTCGTGTTCGTAGGTTTCACGGAATACTGCGCCAAGGCTTTCAAATTCATGTTTTGGTGCTTCAATCGCACCCAGAATTGGCATTGCACCTGTTTCACTTACGTAAGTAAAAAGACGCTGCATGTGTTCCATTTCTTCTACCGCATGAGCACGCAGAAACTCTGCTGCACCTTCAAATCCTTTGTCTTCACACCAAGCACTCATTTGTAAGTATAGATTGGATGAGAAAAATTCTAGATTAATTTGCTCGTTCAGTTGCTCAACCATAGTTTGTGACAGCATTTAAGACTCCTAAGTACATCCTCAATTTTCTCTACTATATCACTATTTTATTAATTTCTCGCTGACCATTAGTTAGCCGATATTTCGAACCTTCATTACGCAAGACGATGGATATGAGATCACTTCAGCAAAAAAAGGCATCGTATAGTGCTAATCTTTAATCAGACAATGAATAAAGGAGGTAGCGATATGAGTTACAAACATATTTTGGTCGCGGTCGATTTATCAGATGACAGCAAATTAATTGTGGATAAAGCGGTAGCATTGGCAAAGCCATTAGAAGCCAAAGTCTCTTTTATCCATATCGATATTAACTATGCCGAGCTCTATACCGGGCTGATTGACATCAACATGGCAGAAACCCAACACAACGCGATGGAAGCGTCTCGTATTCAGCTACAAAACTTTGCTGAACATGCTCAATACCCGATCACTCACACGCTTGTGGGTAGCGGCGATTTGAGCCATGAGTTGTGCGATACCATCACCGAATACAACGTTGATTTAGTGGTGTGTGGTCACCATCAGGACTTTTGGAGCAAACTGCTCTCTTCTACACGACAACTGATCAACGCCACTCCGGTTGATATGCTGGTCGTGCCTCTAAGAGATTCAGAAGACTAATGATTTAAGGTTAGGTAACATACAGCTCATCTCTTAATAACGAAGTTTTACTATGAGCTATTTAGCTGGTGTTACCCTCCTATGGGCCTTCTCTTTTAGCCTGATTGGCGTCTACCTTGCTGGTCAGGTTGATTCTTGGTTCTCTGTTTTGATGCGTGTTGCGCTAGCAGGTATCGTCTTTCTTCCTTTCCTGAAGTTCCGTGGCATCCCTGGTAAGTTGATCGCTAAATTGATGGCGATTGGTGGTATTCAGCTTGGCCTGATGTACTGCTTCTACTATCAATCTTTTTTGCTGTTATCCGTACCGGAAGTGCTGCTATTTACCGTCTTTACTCCAATCTATGTCACTCTGATTTATGACTTCCTCAAAGGACAATTTTCACCTTGGTACTTAGTCACGGCTGCGATTGCGGTATTGGGCGCAGTATTCATTAAGTTCGCTGGAATTAACGACAACTTTTTGGTTGGCTTCCTTGTCGTGCAAGGTGCAAACCTCTGCTTTGCGATTGGTCAGGTGGGCTACAAAGTGGTGATGGAGAAGGAGTCGACAGAGCTTCCTCAACATACGGTATTTGGTTATTTCTACCTAGGCGCTCTGTGCGTGGCTTCGGTTGCGTTCATGCTTCTAGGCAACCCTGAAAAACTACCAACCACTTCACTGCAATGGGGAATCCTAATCTACCTTGGCTTAATTGCTTCTGGGTTGGGTTACTTTATGTGGAACAAAGGCGCATGCATGGTAAACGCAGGTGCACTTGCCGTAATGAATAACGTGTTGGTGCCTGCTGGTTTGGTGGTGAACATCCTGATCTGGAACCGAGACGTTGATTTGGTACGACTATCGATTGGCGGCGGGGTTATCTTGCTTTCTCTCATCGTGAATGAGACGTGGGTGAAAAAGCGTGTGGCGAGATCCGCGGCGAACGCCTAACAAATTTTTATGCGCCAGCGCGGCCAAGTTCTCTTCGGAGACAAAAAGCAAAAGAGCGACCTAAGGTCGCTCTTTTTAGATCTGGCTAACGTGTTGAATAATGTTCAACAGTTGGTGTTAGTGAATATGATTCACAACCACAGCCTGGTTTTCAGTGAAAGCTACATCATCAAGTCGTAAGTTGATGCGTTCCAATTCACTTTCCAGTTTCTGGCTTTTCTTAAACAGCTTTTGCTGCTTCTTAATCATCTTCGCCAGCTTCTTATTGTATTTCTCTTGTTTCTTAGCCGCTTTCTTCGCTCGCTTCAGTTCTGATTTCTCATCACCACTCGCGTTAGCGATGCGTTTTTTCAGTTTGGCTTTTTTCGGTGACGCTTGTTTGTCTGCGTCTCCAAGAGCAACGGCTGGGTCAAACATCTGTAATGATGAGTCAGGCATCTCTGCCAAGGTGACTTCAGGCTTTGGTAGCGTTTCGGCTAACAGACCACAAGCCGCCTTCTCTTCAGCTGGCTTATTCTGACAACCGAGCGGTGGAATTGCTGTTGGTTTACATAGGTTCGCTTCGTCCGCCGATGAACGTGCACAAGAGCGGCACACAAACTTAGGTTCAGTAACCAAGCTGTGGATCTCGCCTAGGTGTTCGGTAATGTCTCGACGGTTTAACTTACAAAAGCGTTTAGCCATGCTACAACTCCAGCTAAGAATAATAATGATTCTTAGTTAGATATACATCCGTAACTCGACTATCGCAAGTGTTAAATGGCAATTTATCGTATTTATGACGGGAAATTTTCTTAGCGCATCGCTAAGTCATTGATGCTTTCACATACACGTCAAAACGGTTCTTTTTGGTTTCGATCGCCATACTCGGTTTTTGCTCATCTAACCAAGCCGCATAATCGGGTCTTTTGACCACAACTCGCTTTGATGCGAGCTTCATTGCAGGCGCCAATAGAGCATCGGCATCTAAGTCTGCACCGACCAAAGATTGGAATACGCGCATCTCTTTTTTAACCAGAGCCGATTTCTTTTTGTTCTCTGGGTGTGGGTACATTGGATCTAGATACACCACATCCGGTTGCTCAAAGTGAGGGGCGTCGCTAAGCTTATCCAGCGCATCATGACTTGAAGCATGAATCAACTTCATACGCTCGCTAACCCAGCCACCGATATCAGGGTCTTGCTGTGCACGCTGTAATCCATCATCAAGCAGCGCTGCAACAACAGGGTGACGCTCGACCATCTGGACCTTGCAACCTAGGGAAGCCAGTACAAATGCATCGCGCCCTAGGCCAGCCGTACCATCAAGAATGGTTGGCGTAGCGCCTTTATTTAAACCTGCCGCCTTGGCGATAGCTTGGCCTTTGCCACCACCAAACTTACGTCGATGACCAACCGCGCCGCCAACTAGATCAACGAAGATAGCGCCTAGTTTGGGCTCGTCTACTTTGCGCAGCTCAAGTCGCTCGCTAGTCAGCACCAAAGCAAATTCGCTGTTTTCATCGTGAGATAAATTCCAACGGGTCGCTAAGTCATTCAGATGATCGATTTGGGTAGCATCTTCGCAAATCAGTTGTAGTTGCAAGGTCGTCTCCAACAGACAGTAGTATTCAAAACAAAAGAGGCAACCAGTTTACCTGATTGCCTCAACAATACATATTAGCGGTGCAAACTATTAGCACCGAAAGTCACGAGATTAAAACAAGGCTGTACACAAGGCCTAGTTAGTTTGCGTTTTCTAACGCTCGTTCTTGCTGAAGTTCATCAACCAGCTCAGCAAGTGGCTTAGGTCGACCAATGATATAACCCTGTGCGTAGTTCACACCGAGTTCAATCAACTTGTCGATGATCTGGGTGTTTTCAACGAACTCGGCCACTGTGTGCTTACCCATCTGCTTGGCTAGATCATTGATAGAGCGAACCATCACATGGTCCATCTCATTGACATCAATATCACGCACGAACAGGCCATCGATCTTAACGATGTCGACTGGCAGCTTCTTCAAGTAACCAAACGACGATAAACCAGAACCGAAGTCATCGAGCGCAATCATACAACCAAGGTCTTTGATTCGAGTGAAGAACTTGATCGCCTGTTTCATGTTGCTCATCGCTGCTGTTTCGGTGATCTCTAAGCAGATTTTATGACACGGAATCGACGAGTTACTCAAGCTTTCAATCAAGAACTCAACAAACTCTCGATTGCCCATCGAGTGACCAGAAAGGTTGATAGAACACATCCCTAAGTCATCAATCAGATGTGGGCGTTGCTCTAACCAACTCAATGTCTGACCGATCACTTGGCGGTCAATTAAATGCGCGATGTTGTAGCGCTCAGAGGCAGGCATGAAGATACCCGGAGAGATGTATTCCCCATCCACATTCTTAATGCGCACCAAGATCTCGAAGTGCATTTTATCGCTGTCTTCATCTAAGCCAAGAATACGCTGCGCAAACAGCTCCAGGCGATCATTGGCTAGGGCTTCATGCACTAGGTTAACGCATTCCATCTCTAGATGACGTCGACGTAAGTCTTCATCATCTTGATGGTAAAGGTGATAGCGGTTACGTCCTTCCTCTTTAGCAGCATGACACGCCGCGTCTGCCTGAGCATGCACCATTTGTGGCGTTGCGGCAGTATGGTCGATCAATCGAATACCGATAGAGCAGGTTAAGTTAAGTCGGATGTCATCCCACAAGAATGGATTATCGCCCATCATCGAGATGATACTGCGACACACATTCACCGCGTCTCTCTCAGTACAGTCTTTGATGAGTACCGCAAACTCGTCTCCACCCATACGCGCCAATACCGCATTGTATGGCAGTACCTCTTCCAATAACTGCGCGCTAAACAAGATCGCAGCATCGCCCGCTTCATGCCCTGCGGTATCGTTCAGTACTTTCAGCTGGTCTAGGTCTAAGAACAGCATTGCGTGGGTGCGCATGTGGCTCTCAACCTCTTTGAGTGCCTTCTGTAACTCTTGCTCAAAGTGGTTGCGGTTAAAGGTATCAGTCAGCAGATCATAGCGTGCCTGATACTCCAACTTTTCTGAAAGCTCATGTGTCTCGGTGATGTCCTCACCCACAATCAACAACTGATCAGACTCCACCAGCGGACGGATATTTTCTCGAATCCAGATCGTGCTGCCATCAGCATGACGATATTCAATATCACGACGCCATACACCACGAATCTTGTGCTGTGGCTGCAACAAGATATGACGTGGAATCATCGCGTTTTCATCGACATAGAACTCTCTAGGACGGTGACCTAACAGTTCATCCAGTGGGTAGCCAAGCAGCTCTTCGGCAAACTGGTTCACTTGTTGGATGCGGTTATTGCCATCCAAGGTAATCATCATCACCGGTTGTTTGTCGTAATAGAGCTTTAGGTTCGCTTCACGCTGGAACAGCTTGTTCTCAGCCAACTTACGTGAAGTCACATCGCGCGCTTCAAACAAGAACTGAATATCGCCTTCTTCGCTGCCCGGCATCGGCTTCAGTGAGATATCCAATACCATGGCACCGCGATCTCGGCACCAAACCTCCGCTTCAAAGCGTAAAGATGGGTGATCATCTCGCTCAACAAAATACTCTTTCAACACCTCACTGGCAGAGTCTTCCCAGTGCTGATGTTCTTGCAAAGGTGTTCCTAGCTTATAGCCCTGATTGTAGAGCAGCTCATGCAGCTTGCTATTACTCGACAGCAACACACCGCCTTTATCGATAATGCCCATAAACTGAAGGCTCTGGTCGAATATCGACTCCAACAGTCGTTGGCTTTGACGGCTTGCTCGTTCGCTCTTCTTGAGACGATTGAGGTAATACACCAAGGTGGCGATCACGCATGACATACCAAGGAACATTAAACCTATGGTGCGAATTTGATCGCGATAGCGCATCAGAAAAGGCTTAGGCTTGTTAAGGAACGTTACTGCAGCTTCGTTCTCTGCACCCAAATCCCAACGCGATATTTGTTGATAGTCGAGTTTAATCTCCGGAGCACCAGCGACCACAGGAGGCAACGGTTCATTAGGGTTCGCCAACACCTGCAACAAAACACGACCAGTGTTACGCCCTTGAGTTTCACCGCTTTGAATCACACCGCCAATGGCCCCAAAACCTAGGCCTAAGTCGTGCACCATATACAGTGGCATTTGCGTTTTAATGTTCAGCTGACGCCAGTCTTCATCACTACTCACATCACCTTTAGCGTCTCGGTAATACGCCCAAAACAGCAAGCTTTTCCCTAAGTCTGCACGCTGCGAAAAAGTCGTCAGTTCTTGGTATGAGTCTGGAACATAGTGTTCAATTAAATCTGCAAAGTTAGGATTTTTTTCAATGAATAGATCTATTTGCGCGCGAATGGCCTCACCAGTCACCGAGTGATCGGTCACCATGTAGACCTTTTTCACGGTCGCCTGGAGACGCTTAATCAGTTCGATGTTGCCAACCAGATCGATGTCTTCAGTGATGCCCGTGGCGTTCAAACCTTCGATCATTTTTGGAGAGAAGTGGTTGATGCCACCAAAGATAACCGGGGTTCCATCGAGATCCGACGCTAGGCGCTTCATCAGATTAAGAGCGTTGTTATCACTCACCACAACCGCTGCAAACTCTTCGTGCATTAATTTGGTGTGATAAAGCTGGTAAACGCGCTCGAGGTATTCAGGGTTTTGAGTGCGTTTGCTGTCGAGATAAACGACGCGGTAAGACAACCCGTCGCGATCGAGTTCTTCGGACAACCCTTTATGGAAATCATCAGTCCAAAAGAAGCCTTGATGGTAGGAGTGGATCACCAATACATCTTTTGTCTGCGCCGAAGCCAATACGCTCCAACACATCGCAATAAATAACACCCAAAATCGCACTGAATTCACCCTAACATCATTGTTGCTGCTAATATTATCACCCTTGGCTATGATATGTACTCTAGCCGATATATTTTCATTAAATCTAAGGGTTAAGCATGTCCACAACTACCGCTCGTCTCGATGACCTAGACCGTGCCATTCTGAAAACCTTAATGGAAGATGCTCGTACGCCTTACGCCGAGATGGCCAAGCAGTTTGACGTAAGCCCTGCGACTATTCACGTCCGTATCGAGAAAATGAGATCGGCCGACATTATTGAGCGCACCGAAGTGGTGGTAAACACGAAAAAGCTAGGTTACGACGTATGTTGCTTTATTGGCATCAACCTGAATGCAGCCAAAGATTACCACTCGGCAATCGCTAAACTGAATGCCCTAGATGAGGTGGTTGAAGCCTACTACACCACTGGTGCCTACAATATTTTCGTTAAGTTGATGTGTAAATCGATTGAAGAGCTGCAGTTCGTTTTGATCGATAAGTTGCAGGCAATTGATGAGGTGCAATCGACCGAGACGCTAATCTCACTGCAAAACCCAATCAATCGTAATGTGAACCCATAATCGATTGATAAGCCGATACAAAAAGAGCCTCACAAGGAGGCTCTTTTTACATTCTGACCAGCACAATATTACGCGCTGATACCTGCATGGCGCAGCATCGCGTCGATTTGAGGCTCACGACCACGGAAGCGTTTGAACAGCTCCATTGGCTCTTCACTGCCACCCATTTCTAGGATGTTATTCAGGAAGCGATTACCCGTTTCAGTGTTGAAGATACCCTCTTCTTCAAATGCTGAGAACGCATCTGCCGATAGCACTTCAGCCCATAGGTAGCTGTAGTAACCCGCGCTGTAACCACCAGCGAAGATGTGGCTGAAGCTGTGTGAGAAACGGTTCCAATCAAGGCTTGGTAGTACCGCCACTTTAGACTTCACGTCAGCCAGTGTTTCAAGTACGCGCGCGCCCACTTCTGGATCGTAAGTAGTGTGTAGCGTAAAGTCGAACAGACCGAACTCTAGCTGGCGTAAAATGAACATCGCTGATTGGAAGTTCTTCGCCGCTAGCATCTTCTCTAGCATCTCTTTTGGTAAAGCTTCACCTGTTTCGAAGTGACCAGAAATGAATGCTAGTGCCTCTTCTTCCCAACACCAGTTTTCTAGGAACTGACTTGGCAACTCAACTGCATCCCAAGGCACACCATTGATACCTGCAACCGCGCCTGCTTCTACTTGAGTCAGCATATGGTGGATACCATGGCCAAACTCGTGGAACAGAGTCACAACTTCATCGTGGGTAAACAACGCCGGCTTGTCGCCAACCGGTTTATTGAAGTTACACGTCAGGTAAGCGACTGGCGTTTGTAGTTCACCAGCAGCGGTAATACGACGACCACGGCAGTCGTCCATCCATGCTCCGCCACGCTTGTGTTCACGAGCGTACAAATCTAGGTAGAAGCTACCACGCAATGTGTTATTAGAATCAAAGATATCAAAGAAGCGTACCGACTCATGCCATGTGTCGACGCCTTCACGCTCTTTCACTGTCATACCAAATACACGATTCAGTACTTCAAACAGACCCGATACCGCTTTCGATTCAGGGAAGTAAGGGCGCAGCTCTTCATCTGAGATTTGGAATAGGTGCTGTTTCTGTTTTTCGCTGTAGTAAGGAATATCCCAAAGCTCTAGCTCAGACACACCAAACTCTTTTTCAGCGAACTGGCGCAGCTCTTCCACTTCACGCTCACCTTGAGGCTTCGCTTTCACCGCTAAATCATTCAAGAAGCCCAGAACCTGATCTGGCGTCTCTGCCATTTTGGTTGCCAGAGATTTCTCGCTGTAAGTGCCAAAGCCAAGCATACGTGCGATCTCATGACGCAATTTAAGCTGCTCGGTGATGATCTCTGTGTTGTCCCACTTACCAGCGTTTGGACCACGGTCTGAAGCGCGAGTAACGTAAGCTTCGTACAGCTCTCTACGCAGCTCTTGGTTATCACAGTAAGTCATTACTGGTAGGTACGATGGGATATCTAAAGTCAGTAGGTAACCTTCTTGCTCTTTAGCCTCTGCCGCCGCTTTTGCCGCCGCCAGTGCTGATTCAGGCATGCCTACCAACTCAGCAACATCAGTGACCTGCTTGCTCCAACCCATGGTTGCATCAAGTACATTATTTGAGAATTGAGAACCCAGCTCAGACTGACGCTTGCTGATCTCACCATAGCGGTGCTGCTCGTCAGCGGGTAAACCAATGCCTGATAGTTCGAAATCACGCAGTGCATCGGTAATGGTTTTTTGTTGAGCTCGATTTAATCCAGAGAATGCTTCGCTCGCCTTGATCGCTTTGTACGCTTCAAACAGACCTTTGTGTTGACCAACCCAAGTGCCGTACTCAGACAGCAGAGGTAAACAGCTTTCATACGCTTCACGCAGCTCGTCGCTGTTCACTACCGAGTTCATGTGGCTTACTGGTGACCAAACACGGCCTAAACGATCATCCACTTCTTCAATTGGAGCAACTAGGTTGTCCCAGCTTGGTGAAGTATTACCTTCAAGTACTTGTTCTATCTTGTTGCGACACGCTTCAATCACTTGCTCAACCGCTGGCTTAACGTGCTCAGGTTTGATTTGTGAAAACGGAGGTAGGTCCGTGAAGGTTAATAGCGGATTAGACATATAAACATTCCTTTGGCGTTAGAGACTTTCGTCTTTTTTGTAATGAGGTCGTCTTACAGTCATCAGGCTAAGCAGCGCCCTAAAAAATCACCTGCGAATAGTTATTAAATAGTGCCCATAAAGGTAAATTTCAATAGTAGAACCAATAACTAACTGCAGATAGCTGACGACTGTCCCTGAATTGTTCGAGAATTTATGGTCCATTGAGGGTTATAATAATCAGATTAACCCACCTACACTAACCACACTCTAAAGCGAGAGTGTTACGAGAGTTTAATTTGTTAAGTTATCGCCACAGCTTCCACGCAGGCAACCATGCCGACGTAGTAAAGCATATCGTACAGAGCCTTATTCTTAATTCTTTGAAACAGAAGGATAAGCCTTTTGTTTACCATGACACTCACTCTGGTGTAGGTCGTTACGACTTAACGCATGAATGGTCTGAAAAAACCGGTGAATACAAACAAGGTATCGCTCGCGTCTGGGAACAGCAAAACCTTCCTGAAGACATTCAAAGCTACCTTGAGTCTATCTCAACACTAAACAACGGCGACAAGCTGCGCTACTACCCAGGTTCACCACGTGTTGCACGTGCTCACCTGCGTGACCAGGACCGTATGGTACTGACCGAGCTTCACCCAGCTGACCACCCGCTGCTTGAGCAAGAGTTCCACCGCGATCGTCAGGTATCGATCTACAAAGAAGATGGCTTTAAGCGTCTAAAAGCAAGCCTGCCGCCAAAAGAGCGCCGTGGCTTAGTACTGATCGACCCACCGTACGAACTTGCAAAAGAGTACCGTGATGTAGTGACCGCCATTGCTCAAAGCCATAAACGCTGGGCAACGGGTATCTACGCAATTTGGTACCCAGTAGTGAACCGTTGTGACATCGAAGACATGATCGAAGGCTTAGAAAGCTTGGGCATCAACAAGATTCTACAGATCGAACTTGGTGTATCACCAGACACCAACGAACGTGGCATGACAGCATCAGGCATGATTGTTATCAACCCACCTTGGAAGCTAGAAAGCCAAATGAACGAGATTCTTCCATTCTTGAAGGAAGCAATTGCACCAGCAACCGGTCACTACAAAGTAGAGTGGATCGTACCTGAGTAATCTCGACACCACATCGAAGCTCAAGAAGCAGTCAAAAGACTGTGATGTGGACGAATAAATTTCAAGCAGGGAGATTGAGTTCAACCGATCTGCCCTCAATATAATAATTAGACAATTTTAGAATCTATAGGACGTAGGTACCCAGTGTGCTCACTGTGACTACAACCCTCAATAAATGGAGAAAGTAATGGCGACTCATTTTGATTACATCTGTATCGGTGGCGGCAGCGGCGGCATCGCATCAGCAAACCGCGCGGCAATGCACGGTGCAAAAGTTGCACTTATCGAAGCTCAGGACCTTGGTGGTACTTGTGTAAACGTTGGTTGTGTTCCTAAAAAGGTAATGTGGCACGGCGCTCAAGTCGCTGAAGCGATCAACCTATACTCTGAAGACTACGGCTTTGATGTTGAAGTGAAGAAGTTCAACTGGAGCAAACTGATTGAGAACCGCCAAGCGTACATTGGTCGTATCCACCAATCTTACGATCGCGTACTTGGTAACAACAAGGTAAACGTAATCAAAGGTTTTGCTAAGTTCGTTGACGAAAAGACAGTTGAAGTAAACGGTGAACACTACACAGCTGATCACATCCTGATCGCGGTAGGTGGTCGTCCAACGATTCCAAACATCCCAGGTGCAGAATACGGCATCGATTCAAATGGCTTCTTCGAACTAATGGAGCAGCCAAAACGCGTTGCGGTTATCGGTGCAGGCTACATCGCAGTTGAGATCGCAGGCGTACTAAGCGCACTTGGTACAGAAACACACTTGTTCTGCCGTAAAGAGTCTCCGCTACGTAGCTTCGACCCAATGATCGTTGAGACATTGGTTGAGGTAATGGAAGCAGAAGGTCCAACACTTCACACGCACTCAGTGCCTAAAGAAGTTGTGAAAGAAGCGGACGGCACACTGACGCTACACCTAGAGAATGGCAACACTCAAAACGTTGACCACCTAATCTGGGCTATCGGCCGTCACCCAGCGACTGACGCTATCAACCTAGCATCAACTGGCGTTGAGACAAACGACCGTGGCTACATCAAGGTAGACGAGTTCCAAGCGACTAACGTTCCTGGCATCTACTGTGTTGGTGACATCATGGAAGGTGGTATTGAGCTAACTCCTGTGGCAGTAAAAGCAGGTCGTCAGCTTTCTGAGCGTCTATTCAACGGTCAAACTAACGCGAAGATGGACTACAACCTAGTTCCTACTGTTGTATTCAGCCACCCACCTATCGGCACAATCGGTCTAACGACTCAAGAAGCTGAAGAGAAGTATGGCAAAGACAACATCAAGGTTTACACATCTGGCTTCACTGCGATGTACACAGCAGTAACCAAGCACCGCCAACCTTGTAAGATGAAACTAGTATGTGCTGGCGAAGAAGAGACAGTCGTTGGCCTACACGGCATCGGCTTCACGGTTGATGAGATGATTCAAGGCTTCGGCGTTGCAATGAAGATGGGCGCAACCAAAGCAGACTTCGACTCTGTTGTGGCAATTCACCCAACGGGCAGCGAAGAGTTCGTAACTATGCGCTAAATATCTGTAAGTCAAAGAAATATTATAAAAAGCCGACATCTGTCGGCTTTTTGCGTTTTTTGCCGTATGGTTCGAATATTTATTAACCGAATCCAACTTCATTCACTTAACTTATAATTAAGGTAGATATATAGTCGCACGATATAAACTACACACATAACAACAAAAAATAACTCAACTACATAAGGGATGTACGAGTAATGAAAAAAGTGAGTATTCTCGCAGCGGCGATTGCAGTGGCTTTAACTGGTTGTGGTAGCGACAGTTCTAATTCAGGTACTACAACGCCTGCAGAACCGTCAACAACCAACAAATTTATCGACGCGGCTGTTGAAGGTATCTACTACAACACTAGTTCTGGCTTGAACGGTGTTACGAACAGTGAGGGCGAATTTACCGCTAAGACTAGCGATACGGTTACCTTCTTTATTGGCGGCGAAAACGGCTTAAAAGTAGGTGCAGCATCAAACCGTGATGTACTGACTCCATTTGAAGCGGCGGGTAAATACGCTCGTGCACTTAACCTAGCAATTTTACTTCAGTCTCTGGACAACCAGTTTGGTAACACTTCAGATGAAATTCTGACAATTCCAGATATGATGCGCGAACCTGATGCTGCTACGTTAGCGAAGATGAAAGATCTAAGTCTAGATGACACTACAAGCGTAACGGACTTCCTAAAAGCGGTTGGTGTAGAAGTTGCAAATATCGCTTCAGAAAGCGACGCTCTAACGCACATGCAGTCTGCGTTTGGCTCAATGGAACGCGGCGATGACTCGGCAAATCCATTTATCACTGCTGGCAAATTCGTTCGTTACATTGATGTCACCCAGAACTCTAACGAATTCATTTACGTCCACGCTGACAAGCTAATGGAAGAAGACATGTTCAAGCGTACTCGCGGCATGACCGAGATGACGTTCAAAGTGAATTCTGCAGAATCAGTCACTATGTTTGCAGGATCTAACGACTATTCATTATCAGAAAGCTTTGCTGAACAGTACCTAACATGTGTTTCTGATGCGACAAACCAATGGATCGAAGAAGAAGATCCAGAAAGGAAGGGTTGTGATATTGATGGTGATAACCAAATAGACCATGAGAATGGCGATCTTACACCTGATACTGCATATGTTCTCAATAGTACTTTCGCATACAAACTACGAGACTTAACACAGTCAGCAACCGCTGATGAAGAGTTCACAGCCGAAGACATCGAAGGATGGAAGCCATTTGATGTACAAAAAGCTTCTGACTTGAATCACTACACAGCAAACAATGTCTGGGATGACAAAGATGAAGAAAGCGACCCATCAAAGTGGATTCGTGATACTACTTCTGGCTCTTTCGATCCAGTAACTGGCATTTATTCTGAGATTGTTAAGAAAGAAAGGCTGGGTAGCGACGTAAACAACCCCCAACCTCGCGTAACAGAGCGTGTTGCATACTACTACGAGATCCCAACAAAAGATTCTGAACGTTACGTGGATTTCACAGGAACATGGGAAACAAAAGAGTACTGTGACAATGGCGAAGTTGCAGTAAGTACTATGGTGTTCGGTGCAACAAAAGTAACGACATCAGGTTTTGAGTGTAAGAGCGACAACGGCGGCCAATCTTCACCAGAAGATATGGGGCAGTTTGATGCAACCTATACCGAATTAGGCGCTATAGATTACTGGTGGTTTGGTCAAACAGACCGAGCTTCAAAAGCGACACTGACAGAACTGAACACTGTGGTTCGCTTCTGCGACCAAGACAATTACGTTGCAGGCTCGTCTTGTAACTCAAATGATGAATACTTCGTTAAGTGGGAATACCAACCTGCTGGCACCAACTGGGATGAAGGCCTACTTATCCGTCGTAAGATGGATAACACAGGCAACACCAATGGTCGTGTTAGCATCATGCAGAAAATCAACTAGTCACTGAGTTATTTTGATGGCCTAATCAGAAACCAGGAGCTGTGCTTCTGGTTTTTTCATTTTGGAGCCACATGAACCTTCAAACAACTATTAACGTAGATACCAATACAAAGACCTATCTAGAACAACAATGGAGTTTGTGATGAATCTACTAATTGAATCATTTGAAGGCGGGATTTATTTAGCTTACCAAGTCGTTGGCGAGCAAAAGCAGTTAATTAAAGACGACCACCACCATCCGATGAAGTTTTTGAGTGTCAATCAAGCGCGTGACCACTTTAGCGATCAAGGCGTATCGTCAGCAACACTGATACATAACAGCGCTTACGATGAGATGTGCGGTGAGCACTGTGGTAGTACACAACCATTCGAGATTGATTTGAAGTGGAGTTGAATAGCTTTTATGTTTCTTTATCAATAGAAAGGCTTGCACATCGGCAAGCCTTTTTCTTTAGTGACTTAACGCACCATGCGCTTTTGCCTACGCTTAATATTCTGTTCTTTCACCATGAAATCAAATAACGGAGCAAACAGATTCGCAAACAAGATTGCGAGCATTATGCCTTCTGGATACGCGGGATTGAGTACTCGAATACCGACCGTCATCACACCTATCAGAATCCCGTAAGCCCATTTACTATTATTAGTGAATGCGGCAGATACCGGATCGGTCGCCATGAAGAAGGTACCAAACGCGACGCCACCTAATACAAAGTGCCAGTAGAACGGCATCGAAAACATTGAGTTAGTATCTGAACCAATCAAGTTTAGTAAGCTCGAGGTCGCCACAAGCCCAACAATCACACCAGCCACAATGCGCCACGATGCTATCTTCATGACAATCAGAATCACACCGGTCAACATAATGAGTAGTGAAGACACTTCACCCATCGAGCCCGGAATATTACCGATAAAGGCATCCATCCAAGTGATGGCCTCACCTGTCATGTTGTTGATCAGCGACGAGCCACCGCCTTCATACCATTGGCTGAGCGGTGTCGCTCCTGAATAGCCGTCAGCGGCAACCCATACCAAGCCTCCGGACATATTGGCAGGATAAGCAAAGTAAAGAAACGCTCGCCCCGCCAGTGCAGGGTTGAGGAAGTTTCGCCCTGTACCACCGAACAACTCCTTGGCAACAACAATACCAAAGGTGATACCCAAAGCGGCTTGCCACAGCGGGATAGTTGGCGGAAGAATAAGTGCAAACAGTACCGAGCTTACAAAAAAGCCTTCATTCACCTCGTGTTTTCGCACAACGGCAAATAAAACTTCCCAGAAGCCCCCCACCACAAATACGGTGGCATAAACAGGCAAGAAGTAGAGCGCCCCCAAGAACATCTGACTTCCCCAGCCACTTGCTACTAAGGACGGTGCATCACCAAACGCCCACGATAAGCGCCAACTACTGTCGATGATAGAAGCAAGCTCGGCACCCGAATAGGTAGCGGTTAACCCCATCACGGCTTGATGGCCTACGTTGTACATACCCCAAAACATCGCGGGGAAAGTGGCTAGCCACACCAGAATCATAATCCGTTTTAGGTCAATGCTGTCCCGGACATGGGTTATACCTCGGTTCACATTCCCTGGCGTGTAAAATATGGTCGCAAATGCCTCATACACTGGGTAGAGCTTTTCGTACTTCCCCCCAGCTTCGAAGCTAGGAGCCACATCTTCTAATCGTTTTTTCAAACTCATAATCTCAATCACCTTGTTGTTGAGTTATGGTTTTCTACGCACCAACCGCACTATTTGAGCAATTTTTAGTGATTTTTGATCAAATTCATTTGAAGGCGTCTGCCATCAGCTATCGATACACTGCTTAACCAAGTACCCCTAGCCTTTGAATTACGAGACCTAAAAACAACAAAGCCCCAGCAATCGCTGAGGCTTAAGTAAGGTTTCAATCCGACTTGTTACTTCACACACATCACGTTAAGTAGTGAAGAGCCTTTGAGTTGGTTTACGTTACCATTAGTGAACAGGCCTTTCTTATCCGCTCCCCAATAAGGTAGGTGCATTGGCCAGTTCTGGTTTTCCATCACTTTTGAGCCGAGGATGCTCTGCCATTGCTTTTCAGTCATCAGCTTCATGTTGATCTTATTACATACCAGCTCTGCACTACCATAATCCAAACGACTCCAAGGCTTACCTTGCTCCATGTAGAACTGCTGCTCATGGTCTAGCAAGTAAGGGATCGCATATTGGCTACCGGCAACATTTGCCGTCACGCGAACTTCAATTTCTAGATCGTTATCTGAATTCTTGCCACCACTTGGCAGTGCCTGAATGGCAGCCGCACTGGTGACTGTTGCCGCTGGCTTGGCTGCTACGGGTTTCGCCGCAGGCTTAGTTGCAGGTTTTACAGGCGCCTTAACCGGTGTCGGTTTTGCTGCTTTAGGCTCGGCTGCTTTTGCCACGATAGGTTGTGATGAGGTCTGCGACTTATCAACCATACGAATAAAGGCTTCGCCATAACCTGGCACCTTACGAACCTGAGCTAGATCTTTTCTCGCATCTGAAAATGTAGAGTAAGGACCAATCAAACAACGATAATCACCACCCTCAGGTTTCATCCATACGTTGGTCGAAATTTTGCCGTAAAGAGGTTTTGCTTGGCTCAGTGACAAAGGCTTGTTCAGCAGGCCACATTGAACCCAAAACAGCTCATTATCTGAATGACGCTTAGGCGCTTTATTACCCCAAACACCCTTACCGATCGGACATGATTGCTCTAGCTGTGGTAATTGATTAGTACTTGCCTGAGTAGCATCACATAAAACCGATTCTGCATTGACTTGGCTCGATACCAAGAGGGATGCAGCAATAAGCCCCATACGATAATTTCTAATCACAGCGCGACATACATCATTCATTGTCAATTTCATAACCACCACTTAAACCCTCACGGGTTAATTGTTACCGAATTAATGTCGATAAAACACGAATTCCATTTTAAGTATTATTGACACTATCAATGATACTTAGTTCAAGATCCATTAAGCAAAAAAAGAGCCGTAATTGCTTACGGCTCTTAGTTTAGTGATTTTTTTTACTAAAAATCAAACCAAGCTATCACCCTTTATAAATTTTAGGGTTAAACACGTCACGTAACCAGTCACCCAGTAGGTTGATCACCAGTACTAGCGTCACCAATACGACACCAGGGAAGGCTGTAATCCACCACGCACCAGAGAAAATGTAGTTAAAACCAGTACTGATTAGTGCACCTAGTGACGGTTGGTCTACCGGTAGGCCCAAACCTAGGAAAGAAAGTGCCGCTTCTGACATGATGGCATTTGCCACCTGTACCGTAGAGATAACCAAAATTGGCGATAAACAGTTTGGTAGAATATGACGGAACATGATGCGCGGAGCTCTGAAGCCCATCACGCGTGCTGCTTCTACATACTCTTTCTTCTTCTCAGCCAATACCGATGCACGAATCGTACGAGCATACTGCGGCCATTCAGCAATACCGATGATCACCACCAGCATCACTACCGCATATTGCGCGTAGAAGTCACTACCGAAGCTCGCCTTAAAGATAGCCGAGACAATGATCGCAACCATCATGGTTGAGAACGAAAGCTGAACATCAGCAAAACGCATCAAGAAGCTATCGATACGACCACCGAAGTAACCCGCAGATAGACCAATAATGATACCTAGAGTGAGCTGTAGACCAACGGCTAGGAAACCAATCGTCAATGATAAGCGAGAGCCGTAAAGCATGGTCGATAGAATGTCACGGCCCTGCTCATCGGTACCCAGTAGGAAACGCTCTTCGCCATCTTCCATCCAAGACGGTGGTAGCTCAGAGTCCATGATGTCGATAGACGTCACGTCATACGGGTCTGTTGGCGCCAGAATAGGTGCCGCCAATGCCATCACCAAGAATGCAGTGAAAACAGCAAAGCTGAACATTGCCACTTTGTCACGCAAGAAGTAGTACAGAATGTCTGACTGCTTGAATCGCTCCCAACGAGATGGAGCTGTTGTTGTTTGTTCCATGATTATGCTCCTTTCCCTGTGATGTTCACTGTTGGGTTAATGATCCCGTATAGCAGGTCAACAATGGTGTTCGTTACTACGAAGATAAGACCAACGAAGATAACGTATGCGGTAATCAGTGGTGTATCCACTCGGTTAATCGCTTCAAGGAATAGGAAGCCGGTGCCCGGCCACTGGAATACGGTTTCAGTAAGAATTGTGTAAGCCACCATAGTACCAATCTGAACACCACCTACCGTTAGTACAGGTAGCATTGTGTTTTTCAGAGCATGCTGGTAGTAAATCTTGTTCAGTTCCAGACCTTTCGCTTTACCAAACTTGATGTACTCAGAGCTTAGCACTTCTAGCATCTCTGAACGAACTAGACGAATGAAAAGCGGTAGCATGATAGATGCAAGTGCGATACTTGGCAGAACTAAGTGTGCAAGGCCATCTAGCGTTAAGAAGCCAGACTCCCAGCCAAACCAGTTTGCCGTTTCACCACGGCCAAACGACGGTAGCCAGCCAAGTTCAATAGAGAAGACATACATCAGCATGATTGCCGTTAAGAAAACAGGCACAGAGATACCGATACTACTGCCCGCCATCACCAGCTTAGTGAAGAAACTTTTTGGGTGTATTGCTGAATAAACGCCTAGTGGAATCGACAGACAAACGATGATCAGAGAAGCGCCAAACACAAGTTCAAGCGTCGCCACCAGCTTATCTAAGATTACGTCCACTGCAGGGCGTTTAAAGAAATATGAAGTACCAAGATCACCTTGTAGAGCTGCGCCTACAAAGCGAGTGTATTTTGTAATGAAGGGATCATTTAAGCCGAGTTCATCACGCAGCGCTTGACGCTCCGATTCTGACACAGATTGACCGACTAACTCACGCAACGGGTCGCCCAGGTTATCCTGAATGGCAAACGCCACCAAACTGATCACAAACATCACTATCAGTGCCTGAAACAGGCGCTTGACCAGAAACGTAACCATTCCTTGCCCCTTATCTATCCATGATTATCTAATCAAAATCCGCGACCAGATAACAAAAATTCAGTCTTAAAAAAGGTATTTAGCCAGACTGAAGGAAGACCAAATACCTAAACTTAAATCTATTTCTTAATAGTTTGAGAGCCTGAAAGCTTCAGGCTCTCGATTCTCGCAAGCTAGGTTATTTTACAACTAGATCACCGAAGTAAGGGAAGTTCATGCCGTTGATAATTGGACCAATCTCAACGTTACTCTTAGCTGCCCATGAAGGGTCTTGCCAATGAAGTGGTACGAACGCAGCTTCATCGTATAGGACGGCTTCAACTTGCTTCAGCATCGCACTTCGTTTAACAAGATCCGTTTCTGAATTCGTTTCTAAAACTACTTTATCGATTTCAGAATTTGAGTAGTGGCCACAGTTATACTGACCTTTACCTGTAGCTTCATCACGAGTCATCGTGAGGAATTCAGAGAAGTTCGCAGAGTCTTCTGTATCAGGGTGCCAACCAATCATCATCATATCAGCAGCACACTTATCAAACTCAGGCCAATACTGCGCTTTAGGCATAGTTTTAAGATCAACTTTAATACCAATCTTAGATAGCATTGCCGCCGCTGCTTGCGCAATCTTAGCATCGTTCACATAACGATTATTTGGTGCCATCATAGTTAGCGTAAAGCCATCTTCATAGCCCGCTTCTTTCATCAGCTCTTTTGCTTTTTTAACATCATAGCGAGGTTTTAGTTCTTCGTTATAGCCAGCGTATCCCACAGGGCTCTGTTGCGCAGCTGCAGTAGCCGCACCTTTCATGATTTTTTTAACGATACCTTCGTTGTTAATCGCATAAACAATCGCTTGACGAACGCGCACATCTTTCAGTGCCTCATTACTGTTTTGGTTCATTTGAAAGGTAATAATACGCGTTCCAGGCATTGTATATAAATCAACACCATCAGCATTTTTAACTCGCTTGTAATCATTTGGTGCAACAGGCGCGATCATATCAACATCACCGGAAAGAATAGCAGCGACTCGCGTTGCATCTTCCTTAATTGGCACAAGCGTAAGCTTGTCGACATTACCTTTTGAAGCGCTATCCCAGTAATCAGCGAAACGTTCAAACTCAACCTTAACACCCTGTTCACGAGACTTGATGATAAAAGGCCCCGTTCCAGACTCATTGGTTGATGCAAAGGAGTTACCATGCTTAACCAACTCAGATTTGTCTTTTCCGTCTGCAGTTTTTCCAGAGTAGAACTTGCTGTCCATTGGGAAAATATAGGTCGCCACATTTTCGATCAATGGATACGTACCATCAGTCTTAACTTCAACGGTATAGTCATCTACCTTAGTCAAAGATACCAAAGGACCAAAGATGCCTTTGAAATCTGCCGAAGACTTCAAACGTTCGAAAGTCCAAACTACATCATCAGCTGTAAATGCATTTCCTGAGTGGAATTTGACTCCCTTACGAAGATTGAAGCGCATAGTCTCGTTATCAATTCGCTCCCAGCTTGTCGCTAGACGGCCTTCGAAGTCCATCTCTTGAGTGAAACGTACTAGAGGGTCAAATACCATGTGAGACATTTGCAGTGTACCACCAGACAGCTGCTCGTGCGGGTCAAGTGATACAGGGTCAGCTGCATAGCCAACGGTAATATCTGCTGCTGCTGCACTAAAGCTTAGGCCAGCTGCCATCAAAGCTACTGCTAATTTGCTTTTCATGGTTTTCATTGCATAACTCCTTCATGCGGGAATCCAGATCCCTAGTTGTTGTATTTGCGTCTGTTTATTGTTGTTAGCAAGCTAAACTCCAGCCTGCTGACTTTTATACCGCGGCTTGTGCCACTGCTTTTTCTTCTCTCAAACCTGTAAATTCAGGCATTAAAGAAATCAGTTGTTTGCTGTATTCATGCTGAGGTGATTGGAATAGCTGCTCTGTAGGCGCAACTTCCAATAGTGTCCCCATCTGCATCACGCCAACACGGTCACACATTTGGCGAATAACCGGTAAATCGTGACTAATGAACAGCATGGTTAGGTTTAACTCGTCTTGTAAGTCTTTTAGTAGGTTGAGGATTTGAGCCTGTACCGACACATCCAGTGCCGATGTTGGTTCATCACAAATCAAAAGACGTGGGCGAGTCGCCAAAGCGCGAGCGATAGAAATACGCTGACGTTGACCACCTGAGAATTCGTGTGGGTACTTCACCCCAGCCATTTTACCTAAACCAACGTGCTCTAGCAGGTCATTAACGATCTGACGAGTTTCGCTTTCGTTGCGAGTAAGCTTATGGAATCGAATAGGTTCAGCAATGATGTCGAATATCTTCATTCGAGGGTTCATTGATGTATAAGGGTTTTGGAAAACCATCTGCATTTGGCGACGCATAGGGCGACGCTCTTTTTCAGATTTCAGGCCAGTCAGGTCAACGCCTTCAAACGTTACCTTGCCCGAGTTTGGCGCGTACAAACCAGCAATTACACGAGCAATCGTTGATTTACCTGAGCCTGATTCACCCACCAAACCAAACGTCTCACCTTCATGCACCTCAAAGCTAACGTTGTTCGACGCTTGTACGTACTCACGGCGGCTCTCGAAGAACGAATCTTTAGTGGTGAAACGCAGGTTTACGTTTTCAACATTTAATAATGGGCCTGTGTAATCACGGTGATCTTGGCTTTGACCCAACCAGTGATTTTTCACATCAAGTGGTTCCATCTCGTGTGCTTCTTCGATGTAGCTCACTAGTGGGAAACGATCGAGTTTACGGTCTGAACGCGGAACCGCAGAGATCAAGCTGTGTGTGTATGGGTGTTCTGGCGTACCAAGCACTTTGGCAGTTGGGCCAAACTCAACTAAGTCACCACGATACATTACGGCTACACGATCGGTTACGTTAGATACCACACCCATGTCGTGCGTTACCAACATACAACCTACGTTTTTCTTAATACATAGATCGCGAATCAAACCTAAGATTTGGTCTTGGATAGACACATCCAGTGCGGTGGTTGGTTCATCTGCGATGATAAGGTCAGGCTCACCTGCCAATGCAATCGCTATAACCACACGCTGACGCATACCGCCAGAGAATTGGTGAGGATACTGTTTTAAGCGGTTTTCTGGCTGTGGGATACCAACTTGATTCATCAAGTCGAGGGAGCGTTCATAGGCTTCTTGATCAGAAACCTTCATGTTGGCGTGAATCGTTTCTTTTAACTGCTGTTCTACGGTGAATAGAGGGTTAAGAGACGTCATTGGATCTTGGAAGATAAAACCAATCTTTGAGCCGCGAACAGAACGCATCTGTTCAGGAGATAAGCCAGAGACTTTTTCGCCATCCAGAAATACCTCGCCGCTAGCAATGCGACCAGGAGGGCTCAACAGATCGATAACCGCGTTACCTACCGTTGACTTACCAGCACCAGATTCGCCTACAACACCAACAATCTCACCACGTTCAATATTGAACGAAAGCGATTTAACTGCGGCGTGAACTCCATGACGAGATGGGTATTCGATACGAAGATTTTTTACTTCTAAAAGTGACATTACCAGACCTCTACTGCTTTGGCAGCTTTCTGCCCTGTCTGCAAAATTGAATCCATTCTTACCAGAATATTGTTCTGATATTTTATACGATTGACAATTTGGCAAATAATTCACAGAAAATCAACAAAAATAGGATAAAAAGTCGACATTAAACGCTTAACAAGCAAAACCAACACATAACTATTCACCACAAAGGCATATAGTAAGAAAAAACAGCATTATACTAGTGGTAATAAACACTCACAAAACCCTTGCCACAACTTACTTGTAAAGCTAAAGCCATGGTTGAGAGCAGATCTCACTACCAATCATCAAAAACAAATAATTATTCCAAAAAACAATTAACACTATAGAAACATAATCTAATTTATCTATTTATATCAAACAGAACAACTAAATAGGGTTGTGTGAGCCATATTTACAACCATTAATATAGGTTAGGCAAATATGAGATAACAAAACAAGCAGATGGATAAATTAGTTGGAATTTTCGGCGATTTGAGAGGGGGAAAAATGCTAAATACGGACATTAATCGACAGTATTGGGGTTAGGTTTCATTTTTCGTAAAAGTCCTTAGATCAAACCTATCAATCTGTCGAATTTATTAGCCATTAAATTATATAAAATTAGATATAGATCGACCGGTTTAATGAATTGTGGTTTTGTGTGGAGAAGAGCAGTCACATTGAACGCGTGACACTTCGAAGAGGTTATTTTTCTTGTACCGCATTTATGGCACGGACGGCTAGTTAAGGCTATTTATAGTAGGTTCGATCGGGTTAGCTCTCAAGCCAACAGCCTTCTGGGCACAAATACTCTAAACACCAAACGAAAAAAGCCCCGTCATTTCTGACGCGGACGGCTAGTTGAGGCTTTCTTATAGTGGTCGGTGAAGAGGGAGGCGATGCGACTGGGCTTTCACCGGGCTGGCGATCCAGCCCCCGACACTCAGGTCTAAAGCCATCTATATTTCAGATGTAAAAAAGCCCCGTCATTTCTGACGAGGCTTTCTTATAGTGGTCGGTGAAGAGGGATTCGAACCCCCGACCCTCTGGTCCCAAACCAGATGCGCTACCAAGCTGCGCTATTCACCGACAAAATTAATGGGGTGGCTAACGAGATTCGAACTCGCGACCACCGGAATCACAATCCAGGGCTCTACCAACTGAGCTATAGCCACCACTAATCTTTTTGTATAACCGCTTAACAAGCGATTATTGAAATAGTGGTCGGTGAAGAGGGATTCGAACCCCCGACCCTCTGGTCCCAAACCAGATGCGCTACCAAGCTGCGCTATTCACCGACTAGTTTTGTATCGATTCTTGGGATAGTGAATCAACACTGGAAGCCTAAGCTACCGATAATTTGTAAAGAAAGAATGGGGTGGCTAACGAGATTCGAACTCGCGACCACCGGAATCACAATCCAGGGCTCTACCAACTGAGCTATAGCCACCATAATTTCTTTTTCTGCCAATTTCTCGCTTACCGAAGTAAGTGACCGGATGGCGCGCCTGAAAGGATTCGAACCTTCGGCCTTTGGCTCCGGAGGCCAACGCTCTATCCAGCTGAGCTACAGGCGCATGCCCTGTCGGCGGAGTGGAATAATACGTATATCACCCAATGCCGTCTAGTACTTTTTTAACTTTTTTTTCTGTTTGGTCTCTTTTTCGACAGTTAATATGTGATAAACCCCTTATTTGAGTACTACAACCCGCCACAGCTTATAAGTTGTTGTTTATTGCAACAACTTATCGGGATATAATCACCCATTATTTACATTGGTTTAACAGTTGCTCTTTACTGGTTAAAGCCAAAACACCCCCTCCAACACTATAATTTGGTAAGCATGTACTTACCTTGGGAATGTAAAGTGAGTTTAATGGATATGTCTCGTCGAATTTTAAGCGTTGTCATCGCAGTTTTAACCTTCTCAACTGGTGCAATGGCTTCAGGCCTAAGTAAAGCAGAGCAAGATGCAATTGCTGAGCGCATCAAACCAGTTGGTCAAGTATACCTAGTCGGCAGTGAGCCAGTAGCCGCTGAACCAACAGGCCCTCGTGATGGCGCAACAGTTTATGGTACCTTTTGTATAGCTTGTCACGCATCTGGCGTAAGTGGCGCACCTAAAACAGGTGATGCTGGTGACTGGGGTCCTCGTATTGCTCAAGGTCGCGATGTTCTGGCTGACCACGCAATCAACGGCTTCAACGCGATGCCAGCAAAAGGTTCATGTATGGACTGTTCAGACGACGAAATCAAAGATGCTATCGAGCACATGATTGCTGGTCTGTAATTTGCCGATCTATAGTTAAAAATGCCAAATTCAAAAAAGGTGACCATCAGGTCACCTTTTTTATTGTCTTCTATATAGTGCTATATAAAGCAGAACATTACTTCTTATTGAACATCGCTCGAATATTGGCAATGTGCGCCTGCCCTTTCTCCATTCGCTCTTCAGCAGACTGTGGCTTCTTCACGCTTTCCCATTCCACATCATCATGCGGCAATTCATCAAGAAAACGACTCTGTGTTGGCTTAATTAACTCACCAAACTGACGACGTTCACGACACTTAGTAAAAGTCAGCTCTTTCTGCGCTCGAGTAATACCCACATACATCAGGCGACGCTCTTCCTCAACGTTACCTTCATCAACACTGGTTTGGTGCGGCAAGATGCCCTCTTCTGTTCCCATCAAATACACATATGGGAACTCCAAGCCTTTCGATGCGTGTAGTGTCATTAACTGTACTTGGTCAGCATCGTCATCGTCTTCACCTCGTTCCATCATGTCGCGCAGGGTTAAGCGTTGCACGACCTCACGCAGCGTCTTCTCTTCTTTATCGTAATTATCACCTTCTAAATCGGCGACAATCCAGCTATAGAGATCAGAGACGTTCTTCATACGCATCTCTGCCGCTTTCGGGCTTGCTGAGGTTTCGTATAACCAATCTTCGTAGTTAATATCGCGAACCAAAGCACGAACCGCATCTACGGTATTGCCACGCTCTGCGTTATCTGAGATACGAACAATCCAATCCGTGAATCGACGCAGGTTCTCTAAGCCTCGGCCTGTTAGGGTTTGCTCTAAACCCATCTCAAAGCTGGCCTCAAACAAGCTCTTGCCACGCATGTTGGCGTAGCTACCTAACTTCTCTAGCGTAACCGGGCCTATCTCACGGCGTGGCGTGTTTACAATACGTAGGAAGGCGTTGTCATCATCAGGGTTCACCAACACACGCAAGTAAGCCATGATGTCTTTAATTTCCGCTCTAGCGAAGAACGAGGTACCGCCAGAGATCTTGTAAGGCACACGGTTCTGCATCAACGCTTTTTCAATTAAGCGCGATTGGTGGTTACCACGGTAAAGCACCGCGTAATCTTTATACTCAGTACGGTTCAAAAACTTGTGTGCGATGATCTCACCAGTAATACGCTCAGCCTCATGCTCCTCGTTCTTGGCATTCAATACCTTAAGCTTTTCGCCGTCTGGGATCTCAGAGAATAGAGACTTCTCATATACGTGCGGATTGTTGGCGATCAGGATGTTCGCTGCACGCAAGATTCGACTGGTTGAGCGGTAGTTTTGCTCCAGCTTAATTAAGCGAAGGTTTGGATAGTCCTCACCCAGCAACACTAAGTTTTGCGGTTTCGCACCACGCCATGAGTAAATAGATTGGTCATCGTCACCTACTACCGTCAAACGCCCACGCTCTCCAACCAGTAAGCGAACCAATTCGTACTGGCTAGTGTTGGTATCTTGGTATTCGTCCACAAGTAGATAACGAATACGCGACTGCCAACGTTCACGCACTTCTTGATTGGTTTTGAGTAATTGTACTGGCAGTGCAATCAAGTCATCAAAGTCGAGGGCGTTGTAGGCCTTCATCTGTTTTTGATACATCTCGAAGCAGAACGCAAATAGCTGCTCTTGCTCTCCTTGAGCGCGCGCTTTCGCCTGGTCTGGCGTCAGCATGTCATTCTTCCAATTCGAAATTGCACTCATCAATGCACGCAGTAAATCCTTGTCGCCATCGATTTGTCTTTCAGTTAGCTCTTTTAATAGGGCTAACTGGTCTTGGTCATCAAATAGAGAGAAGCCCGCTTTTAGGCCCAGCGCTTTGTACTCGCGACGAATAATGGTTAGGCCCATAGTATGGAACGTCGAAACGATAAGTCCTTTCGCTTCACCTTTACCTAAGGTTTGCCCAACACGCTCCTTCATCTCACGCGCAGCTTTATTGGTAAAGGTCACAGCCGCGATGTTACGCGCCTTGTAGCCACACTCCTGAACCAAATAAGCAATCTTATTGGTGATAACACGTGTTTTGCCTGATCCAGCGCCTGCTAATACTAAACAGGGTCCTGAAACATACTTCACGGCTTCATCTTGTCTGGGGTTCAGTTTCATTTGGTTCTCTATCTGTTTTTACAAGGTCAAATTAGTCGCGTGCCTATAGTAATGCTGCAACATCACGAATGCTACGTTCTCCTATTGAAGAATTTACATCATTCATACAAAAGGGGGTTACACATAAGTCTAGTTATTAGGCTATAATGAATGAACGTTCATTCGCTGGGGTGATAAGTATATGACAATTCATACACATAGGGACAAACGCCAGCAAATACTTTCTGCTGCAGAAAAACTGATTGCTGACGTCGGTTTTCAAGGTCTGTCGATGCAAAAGCTTGCAAAGGAAGCTGGAGTCGCTGCGGGGACGATATATCGCTACTTCGACGATAAAGAACACTTGATTGCTGATGTTTGTGTACTCGTAACTCAACGAGTAGCTGATGCTGTTCAAGAAGGCGTGAACGATTCAGATCCAATCAAGCAACGCTATAGAACCATGTGGCTTAACATCTGGAACTTAGCAGGAACGAACTTGGCTGCGATTAAAAATCGGGTCCAGTATGAGGCTCTACCCATCACAAATAGCCTAAACTTCAGGGAACTTGAACGGAAAATGTTTGACCAAGTTGAGCAGCTATTTAATGAGGGGAAAGAGCAAGGGTTGTTTAAACCGCTTCATAACGAAGTATTAAGCGGGTTGAGCTTAGCGGCTAGTGTTTCTCTAGCGCGAAAGCATTCTTTAGGATTTTACCAAATGGATGAGGCAGCATTAGAAGCAGCAATAGAAGCCAGTTGGGACGCAATAATTACACACTAGATCGGAGTTTTGACCATAATGAAAAAGTGGACTTTCTTCATGTTACTCATCGCTGTATTACTTTTCGGCAGCGTTATTGGGTTTAACATGTTCAAGCAACAAAAAATAGCGGAATACTTGGCAAATCGCCCTGAACCAGAGTTTCCTGTCACCGTTACTGAAGTTCAGCCGATCGACTGGGTTCCGGTGATTGAAGCTATCGGCTTCATCGAACCAAACCAAGGTGTCACTCTAGCGAATGAAACCAGTGGTGTAATCGACCAAATTTCTTTCGAATCAGGCACTGAAGTTAAAAGCGGTCAGCAACTTGTTCGTTTAGATTCTGATGTTGAGAAAGCGAATTTGAAAAGTTCTGAAGCGCGCTTACCTGCTGCAAAAGCGAAGTACAAGCGTTACCAAGGCCTATTCAAAAAAGGGTCTATCTCTAAGGAAGCTTATGACGAAGCAGAAGCAAACTACTTCTCTCTTTCGGCTGATATTGAGAGCTTAAAAGCGTCTATCGATCGTCGTGAAATTCGCGCACCATTCGATGGCACCGTTGGTATCCGTAACGTTTACCTAGGCCAGTACCTACAATCAGGTACAGATATCGTTCGTCTAGAAGACACCAGTGTAATGCGCCTACGCTTCACAGTATCTCAAACTGACATCTCTCGCATCAGTGTGGGTCAAGCGGTTGATATCTTCGTTGACGCTTACCCTGAAATCCCATTTGAAGGATCAATCAGTGCTATTGAGCCAGCAGTAAGCGTACAAAGCGGTCTTATTCAAGTTCAAGCAGACATTCCAAACAATGATGGCAAGCTTCGTAGCGGTATGTTTGCTCGCGCTAACATCATTCTGCCTAAACTAGAGAACCAAGTAACCCTGCCTCAAACAGCGATTACTTTCACTCTATACGGTGACAATGTTTACATCCTGAATGAAGAAGACGGTGTTCAACGCGTTACTCAACATGTTGTAAAAGTTGGTGAACGTACCGCTGATATCGCACACATCCTTGAAGGTGTGAAAGTTGGCGATACCGTTGTGACTTCTGGCCAAGTACGTCTAAGTAACGGTGCCAAAGTTAAGGTTGTGGAAAGTGATGCAATCACACCACCAACTGAAACACCTAAGCTGTAACTGGAGGCATAATGCGCTTTACTGATGTTTTTATTAAACGTCCAGTTCTAGCGGTATCCATCAGCTTTTTGATTGCTCTGCTTGGCTTACAAGCAATCTTCAAAATGCAGGTGCGTGAATACCCTGAAATGACGAATACCGTCGTAACCGTGACCACGAGTTACTACGGGGCAAGTGCCGATCTTATTCAAGGCTTTATCACCCAGCCCCTCGAACAGGCTGTGGCACAAGCGGATAACATCGATTATATGACTTCATCTTCTGTACTCGGTAGCTCTACGATTACCGTTAACATGAAGTTGAACACCGACCCGAATGCAGCGCTATCTGACATACTGGCCAAGACAAACTCGGTTCGTTCTCAGCTTCCAAAAGAAGCGGAAGATCCAACCGTAACCATGTCGACCGGTTCAACAACGGCGGTACTCTACATTGGTTTTACTGGTGATGAGTTGGTTTCGAGCCAAATTACCGATTATCTAGAGCGTGTAATCAACCCGCAGCTATTTACGGTAAACGGTGTATCGAAAGTCGACTTAATCGGTGGTATGAAATACGCACTACGCGTGTGGCTAGACCCGTCAAAAATGGCTGCCGTTGATCTAACGGCTAGCGATGTGATGTCGGTACTGAATGCCAACAACTACCAATCGGCAACCGGTCAAGCAACGGGTGAGTTCGTTCTCTACAACGGCAGTTCTGATACCCAAGTATCTAACGTTGAAGAGCTAGAGAATCTTGTAGTACGAAGCGGTGAAGGCGAAATCATCCGTCTATCTGACATTGCTAAGGTTTCTCTAGAGAAAAGCCACGATGTGTACCGTGCAAGTGCGAACGGTCAGGAAGCGGTTGTTGCAGCGATTAACGCGGCACCAAGTGCTAACCCGATCAACATTGCAGCCGATGTTCTTGAGCTTCTTCCTCAGCTAGAGAAGAACCTACCAAGCAACATCTCAATGAACGTAATGTATGACTCAACGATTGCGATTAACGAATCGATTCAAGAGGTTATCAAGACCATCCTTGAAGCAGCATTAATCGTACTGGTTGTAATTACCTTGTTCCTAGGTTCGTTCCGTGCGGTACTGATCCCTATCGTTACTATCCCACTGTCTTTGATTGGTGTAGCAATGGTAATGCAGGCAATGGGCTTCTCTTGGAACCTGATGACGCTACTGGCAATGGTACTCGCCATCGGCCTGGTAGTAGATGATGCGATCGTCGTGCTAGAGAACGTCGACCGACATATCAAGCTCGGGGAATCCCCTTTCCGTGCTGCAATCATCGGTACTCGTGAAATTGCGGTACCCGTTATTGCAATGACATTAACGCTAGGCGCGGTATACGCTCCGATCGCGATGATGGGTGGTATCACAGGCTCACTATTTAAAGAGTTTGCTTTAACCCTAGCGGGTTCAGTATTTGTATCCGGTATCGTGGCATTAACGCTGTCGCCAATGATGTGTTCAAAAATGCTGAAAGCTCATGCAGAGCCAAGCAAGTTTGAAAAAAAGGTACATAGCGTACTGGATGGTATAACTAACCGTTACGAGCGTATGCTTGGTGCGGTAATGAACCATCGCCCGGTATTCATTGGTTTTGCGGTTATCGTATTTGCCAGCTTACCGATGCTGTTTAAGTTTATCCCAAGTGAGTTAGCACCTTCTGAAGATAAAGGTGTGGTCGTGCTAATGGGTACAGCACCATCAAACGCAAACTTAGACTTCATGCAAAATACCATGAGCGACGTAAACACGATTCTGTCTGATCAGCCAGAAGTGGCGTATGCACAGGTGTTTACTGGTATGCCAAATGCAAACCAAGCGTTTGGTATCGCATCTATGGTTCCATGGGGTGAGCGTAAGGAAAGCCAGTCAGCAGTGACTAATCGCGTAGGTGAGCTAGTAAAAGACGTACCAGGAATGTCAGTAACGGCGTTCCAAATGCCTGAACTTCCAGGTGCCGGTTCAGGCCTTCCAATTCAGTTTGTTATTACAACACCAAACAGTTTTGAGAGCTTGTTCCAAATCACTACTGACATCTTGGCTGATGTAGCATCGAACCCACTGTTCGTTTACTCAGATCTTGATCTGAACTACGATTCAGCAACGATGAAAGTACACATCGATAAAGACAAAGCAGGCGCATACGGTGTGACCATGCAAGATATTGGTATCACACTTGGTACAATGATGTCTGATGGCTACGTAAACCGTATCGACTTAAACGGTCGTTCTTATGAGGTTATCCCTCAGGTAGAGCGTAAGTTCCGTTTGAACCCTGAATCGATGAATAACTACTACGTTCGTGCTGCAGATGGCAGAGCGGTGCCACTGGGCAGTTTAATTACGATTGATGTTGTGGCAGAGCCTCGCTCTCTTCCTCACTTCAACCAATTGAACTCAGCAACGATTGGTGCAGTACCAGCCCCGGGCGCAGCCATGGGTGATGCGATTGCGTGGTTTGAAGATACGGCAACGAACAAGCTACCAAGTGGCTACAACCACGATTACATGGGTGAAGCACGTCAATACGTAACAGAAGGTAGCGCACTTTACGCAACCTTTGGTTTGGCGCTAGCAATCATCTTCTTAGTACTGGCGATTCAGTTCGAATCTCTAAAAGATCCATTGGTTATCATGGTATCTGTACCACTGGCGATTTGTGGTGCCTTAATTGCTCTAGCTTGGGGCGCGGCAACGATGAACATCTACTCACAAGTAGGTTTGATCACGCTGGTCGGTCTGATTACCAAGCACGGTATCTTGATCTGTGAGGTTGCAAAAGAAGAACAGCTGCATCACCACAAAACTCGTATTGAAGCGGTAATGGAAGCGGCGAAAGTTCGTCTTCGTCCAATCCTGATGACAACGGCAGCTATGATCGCGGGCCTAATCCCACTAATGTACGCAAGTGGTGCGGGTGCAGCTCAGCGTTTTAGTATCGGTATTGTAATCGTTGCAGGTCTAGCGATTGGTACTATCTTTACGCTGTTTGTACTGCCAGTGATTTACAGCTACCTAGCTGAAAAACACAAACCTCTTCCTGTATTTGTTGAAGACAAAGATCTAGAAAAACTAGCTCGCGTCGATGAAGCAAAAGCAGCACACAGAGAATTAGCAGACAACAAGTAATCGCTGAGTCGTAAAATAATTAAAAAGGCTACTTCGGTGGCCTTTTTTTATACGCGATAGGCGACATCTTAGATGTGATTAAATAGAATAGTGATAAATAGTCAGGAGTTTTAATCGATATGTTTGATCCAAAAAAACTAGAGCAAATTGCTAAGCAGATCCACGACTCTATGCCTCAGCCAGTGAAAGAACTAGGTTCAGACGTAGACCAGAAAGTTCGCCAAGTTATCCAAGGCCAGCTAAACAAACTAGATGTTGTAAGCCGTGAAGAGTTTGATGTTCAAACTCAAGTACTACTGCGCACTCGTCAAAAGCTGACTGAAATGGAACAAAAGCTTGCAAAGCTAGAAGCTAAGCTTGCAGACAAGTAAGCACTCAAGCGAGCAAAGATAAGAGGGCTGACGTGAAAACGTCAGCCCTTTTTTATGCACTCGAGTTTTTCGATCTAGACTCCTAACAACACTCCGAGTCGCGATACATCTTTCCCAATAAACAAAAAGGCTTGGTCAACGGCGACCAAGCCTTTTAATTAGATGTTGTGTTTTTTATTTATGACTCCAGTTTTTGGAGCTCTTTAAATTTGTTCGATGTTATCGAGTTAAGAGATTAGCCACCTACTGCGATGCGCTTCATGTCGCTCATGTAGCTACGTAGCTCTTCACCGATGTACTCAACTGGGTGGTTACGGATAGCTTCGTTAACTTCGATTAGTTTAGCGTTATCTACTTGGTTAGATACTTCACCTAGACCACGACCGATTACGTCTGTTGCTACTGAAGGCATGAACTTCTCACGTAGTAGTGGTGTTGCAACGTTAGCGAACAGGTAGTTACCGTATTCAGCAGTATCAGAGATTACAACGTTCATTTCGTATAGGCGCTTACGAGCAACCGTGTTCGCGATTAGTGGAAGCTCATGTAGAGACTCGTAGTATGCAGACTCATCGATGATGCCAGATGCTGTCATTGCTTCGAACGCTAGCTCAACACCTGCACGAACCATAGCAACAAGTAGGATGCCGTTATCGAAGTACTCTTGCTCAGAGATTTCTACATCAGAAGCTGGGTAATTTTCGAATGCTGTTTCGCCTGTCTCTTCGCGCCAGCCTAGTAGGTTCGCATCGTCGTTCGCCCAGTCAGCCATCATAGTGCTAGAGAATTCGCCTTGGATGATGTCGTCCATGTGCTTGTTGTAAAGCGGACGCATTAGGTCTTTTAGCTCTTCAGAAAGCTCAAATGCTTTGATTTTAGCTGGGTTAGATAGACGGTCCATCATGTGAGTTACGCCACCAAACTTAAGCGCTTCAGTGATCGTTTCCCAACCGTATTGTAGAAGCTTACCTGCATAGCTTGGGTCGATACCATCAGCAACCATCTTCTCGTAAGATACGATAGAACCAGCTTGTAGCATGCCACAAAGGATTGTTTGCTCACCCATAAGGTCAGATTTAACTTCAGCAACGAAAGAAGACTCTAGACAACCTGCGCGGTGACCACCTGTACCAGCAGCCCAAGCTTTAGCGATATCCCAACCTTCACCCTTAGGGTCATTCTCTGGGTGAACAGCGATTAGTGTTGGAACACCAAAACCACGCTTGTACTCTTCACGTACTTCAGTACCTGGACACTTAGGTGCAACCATTACAACGGTTAGGTCTTTACGGATTTGCATGCCCTCTTCAACTACGTTGAAGCCGTGTGAGTAACCTAATGCAGCGCCTTCTTTCATTAGAGGCATTACTGTTTCAACTACGTTAGTGTGTTGTTTGTCTGGAGTTAGGTTGATTACTAGATCCGCTTCAGGAATCAGCTTCTCGTAGCTATCTACTTCAAATCCGTTCTCTTTTGCGTTTTTGTAAGACTGACGTTGCTCGTCAATCGCCGCCTGACGTAGAGCGTAAGCCACGTTTAGGCCTGAATCACGCATGTTTAGACCTTGGTTAAGGCCTTGAGCACCACAACCAACAATTACGATTTTCTTGCCTTCAAGGTATTCAGCTTCTGTCGCAAATTCTTCACGATCCATGAAGCGGCAACGACCTAGTTGGTCTAGTTGTTCACGAAGGTTTAATGTATTGAAATAGTTAGCCATTTGAGGCACTCCTTTAAAAATAAGTCCGTAAGGTCGATATCTCTCTATCGAATGACTTCATACTAAAACAGACATTCCGTTGCTGAAAGTGATATATTCACAATTAGTTATTGCAATAAATGCAACATGGAAACGATCACAGAACATGAACATAAAATCTCTACAATTATTTATACATTTATGTGATAGCAAGAGTTTCAGCAAAACCGCTGCAGCCATGCATGTCAGCCCTTCTGCACTGAGCCGTCAGATACAAAAGCTTGAGGAAGAAACAGGACAGGAACTGCTTATCAGGGACAACCGCAGCGTTGATCTCACTCCGGCAGGAAAACACCTATTGCCAGTAGCGTTGAGTATTGTTGGAGAGTGGCAGCAATATAACCTTCACCTAAAAGGCGGTGAACAAGAGTTAAAGGGGGAGATCAGGATATTTTGCTCCGTGACTGCAAGCTATAGCCATCTTCCTGAGCTAATTACCGAATTCAGAGCCATTCACCCATATATCGAGTTCAAGCTTTCTACAGGCGACCCTGCTCAGTCTATCGATAAGATATTAAATGACGAAGCAGACATCGCGATTTCAGCGAAACCAGACATCCTCCCTTCAAGGTTAGAGTTCGAAACCATTAGTGATATACCACTATCTGTCATCATCCCATCTGGTGTCAGTAGCTTTACTCAACAACTGCAATCCGACAAGCCAAACTGGAATGAAGTGCCTTTTATCATCCCTGAAGCGGGTACAGCGCGTGAACGAGCCAATGCATGGTTTAAAAAGATGAAGATAAAACCCAACATATACGCGCAAGTTTCTGGCCATGAGGCGATTGTAAGTATGGTGGCACTAGGGTGTGGACTTGGCATCGCACCTGATGTGGTCATAAACAACAGTCCAGTAAGAGATAAGGTTAGCCGCTTAAAGATAGAGCCCATCAAGCCATTTGAGTTAGGCGTATGTTGTAAGCGAGCACAGCTAGATAACCCTCTAATTCGAGCGTTCTGGAAAGTCGCAGAAGGTAAGTATTTGGCTGACTAGTTGTCACGGCTTTCAATACTAAGAAGGGAAGAGCACGTTAGTGCTCTTCCCTTTTTTATTTATATATCGCAGATAAGAGAAAAGCCCGCTGATTTCTCAGCGGGCTTTTCTAATGGTGGTGGAGGGATAGGGATTTGAACCCTAGAACCGCTATTAACGGTTGCCGGTTT
>NZ_JAEFCE010000119.1:0-3279 GCF_016406055.1 Vibrio sp. IB15 | reverse complement strand
TTACGCTAACCCACGAAATTGGAGGCTAGCACCTCGTGGGGGTCATTATGTCTATGTGTAAGGGGAGATATGAGCGCTAAACGGAGATTAATTGGTGGTGTAGGATTGGTAAAAGGGCGACCTAAAAACCTGGGGGTTTGTATTCAAGAGGTCTGTTCCATATTAGAACCTACGCTCGAAGGCAGTGGTTGGTCAGATAAAGCTCCTTTCCATACATTAAGCTTGATCATTAGATACGGAAGTGATGACTCTCGCGCTGTTGAGTTTGGTTCTATTAATAAGAAATACAGTGAGCTAAACGTTTCTATAACAACTTCACTAACGGTACTAAAAGAAGCAGATAAACGTGGGGAGTTGCAAAGTCTCGTCATGGAGTTGGCTGAGCAATCAATTCAACAAGTATCGGCAAAATATGGGTTGGCCGAAAATTACACATAACAAACGTTTAAAGCTCAAGCAACTTTTAAACGGTAGGTAGGTGAGGCCAATACCTACCTAGTGACTTACTCAGATATATCTGAGAATTAACCCTTTACATTGGTCATTTTGTGTATTTGTGGCTCATGAGCTAATGCGGTTTTATAAAACTCAAATATCGGTGTGATATATGGCTGGGCATAGTGTTCGTCTAGGGCGGCTTGGTCGACCCAGTTTTCAACCAAGATAAGCTGATCTTTCGCTTTGTTTTCATATAGCTCAAAACGCAAGCAACCCGCTTCTTCTCGAGTAGCAGTTAGAATGCCTTCAGCTTTTTGTTTGCACTCCGCATAAAATTCACTTTTTGGGGTAATAAAAGCCACAACACTAAGCATTGTTTTTCTCCTTTTGGGGGGTAAATTGGCCCATCAATTTTTGGGTTAATACCATGATTGGTTTATTCAACAAGTAGGCCGCTGCAAACGAAGCCGGCCAAGCATTAATAAAGGCAAAGCCCCATCGACTGATGAAATCCTCTGGTAAACCGAGATTGATGTAAGTAACCCACGCGGACACCATACTTGACATCGCACATGAGAACAGAGCAGTGAACAAAAGTTTTTTCATAGCGCTTCCTCCGGTCTGTATACTGTATGGATTTATCGTATCCTCAGCCATACGAGCTTTAGAACACTAAGATTGCGGAAAACCTTATGCTGGATGATTTTTTATTATTTGTTGAAGTAGCCCGTCGAGGCAGTTATTCAAAAGCGGCACGAGACTTAACAACTACCGCGCCTACCTTGTCCAAACGCATCTTATTATTAGAAGAGAGATTAGGTGAGTCACTCTTTATTCGCTCCTCTAGGGGAGTCAAACTCACCAGCTTTGGTAAAGGGTTATTTGAACAGCTTGGCGAGACTACCCTAAATCTTCATCAGGCTGTAACTGAAAGTTCGAAAAGTGAAGCGGTTTCCTTCGTCTTACATTGCCCACGAAACTTAATCATTGGCCAACTATACCCAGCGCTTGAAGCCTTTCTGCTAGAGAAAAGTCATGTGGATGTCGTTATTGAGCCTGCCAATACAAATGTACTGCTCAGCCAAACTTCTTTTGATTTAGCGATACGTTGTGGAGAGCAAAGAGACTCGTCTTTTTACCAGAAAAAGTTAGCCAACATTGCCGTATGCCTTGTCTCAAGAAGAGACTCCAAAAGCCGAGACCGACTTATTATGCCGTACTCTAAGACGCAAATTTCAGGGCAAGACTTGCTAAGTATCGAGCGGCAATACTCCAAGGTTTCTCGGGTCAACGACATTACCTTGGTACGTAAACTGGTCGCGTCAGGCATGGGGGTAGGCCTATTGCCGATGACAGAGATCGCCGATTTGAATAGTGAGATGTCCGGGCACATTCAATACGACTCTGAAATACTTTTTACTCGGCCTATGTATGCCTTGTGGGCGAATAAACCAAAGCCTTCGTCACTGTCCCAAGATCTGATCACATGTATCGAGAGCTGTGTTCAAAACACTCGCGCTTTACAAGGGCGCAAGGTTGATTTGACGTGATTGGGCGGTATATCTTTGGAAGAATCGGTAAGGAAGTAGGTGTTCAATGGTGGATAAAATTACATTTTTCACAAGGCTAGAGCGCCAGATTCTTTCTGGTAAAAAGACTGCAACGATTAGGGATAAATCTGAAAGCCATTATTACCCGGGGCAGGTTGTTGAAGCACTTACTCACGAAGATGGGCGAAAAATCTGTAGACTAGAAATTGTCGGTGTTGAGCATGTGAACTTTGGTAAACTCAACAGAAAGCATGCAAAAGCAGAAAACCTTCCATTTGTCTTCATGCTCAAATGGATCTTGCGAAAGATATATCCATCAGACAAGAGCTTGTGTTTTATAAGCTTCAAAGTCGTTGATTAACAAGTCTGCAAGTTATGAAGTACATAGAAGCACGCGTATAACAGGGCGTTTTTAGTTGGGAAACTATGAGAGCAATTTTTAAAAAAACGGAAGTTGAATATCTTGAAGCAATCATCGAATTAGATGGTGTCAATGTTGTTGTAATGGACGACTTTGGGGGCGATAGATATCAGGCTGGAGAAAATATCGATATCTGTTTATCAGTCGGCCTCCATTATGAAGACGAAGAATGAGAGTCAATGTTTTCAGGTAATCCTGAAGCCAAGAAAGAGCTAAACCACCAGTGGGGCTGGCGCTATCGTGCATATGGTATCGTGACAGAAATAGATCCTGAGGTAATAGTTGATGTGGGTATTACATATCTATCAGCACCAATCGAGACTAGTGATCCAAGATTAGCAGGAGAAAGTATCGCATTTACTATCTATAGACTGGATGCTCACAGCAGCTAACAAGGCGCAGCTTTCGGACAACTTTTTCATACTCCAATTAATCCGTAACATTCTAGGTTAGCTATGTCGAAGCCAAGCTTTTGTCCAAAACCTTCACGGGCTGAATTTTTACCCGTGGCATTCATTCAGCTTTCATCTCAAATGATTAATCGGTAAAGTCTGGCAAACAGAAAGGAGCTAGTAAAAAATGATTGATACCACAATATTGCCACTATTCTTTGTTACCACTATATTCTTAGCAATTTCTCCGGGCCCAGATTTAGTACTCATATCAACATATTCTTCGACTCGTGGCTTTAAAGCTGGAGTAATGGTGTCAGTTGGTATTTTCATTGCGGGATTAATTCAAACACTGTTAGTAGCATTTGGCTTGGGAAAACTGATGCAAGCGATGCCACCTTTGGTATTGGTAATCAAAATTGTTGGGGCAATTTATCTATCTTGGCTTGGAGTCAATTTATTACGTACATGGCTAAAA
>NZ_JAEFCE010000118.1:0-3331 GCF_016406055.1 Vibrio sp. IB15 | reverse complement strand
GATAACCGCTGAAAGCATCTAAGCGGGAAGCGAGCCCTGAGATGAGTTTTCCCTGGCGCTTTAAGCGTCCTAAAGGGTTGTTCAAGACTAGAACGTTGATAGGCAGGGTGTGTAAGCGCTGTGAGGCGTTGAGCTAACCTGTACTAATTGCCCGTGAGGCTTAACCATACAACACCCAAGGGGTTTTGATGGACTCAAAGATACAAACGCTTGAATGAGTTTGAGAGAATAGAAACAGCTTTCCGAATTTTAAAATTTGCTTGGCGACCATAGCATTGTGGACCCACCTGATTCCATGCCGAACTCAGAAGTGAAACACAATAGCGCCGATGGTAGTGTGGGGCTTCCCCATGTGAGAGTAGGACATCGCCAGGCTTTAAATTTTTAGAATCGTTTTTAAACGGTTCTTGAATTGCTGATATAGCTCAGCCCGGTAGAGCGCACCCTTGGTAAGGGTGAGGTCCCCAGTTCGAGTCTGGGTATCAGCACCACGATTTAGTTGATTTGATTAATCAAGTTAACAAAAGAATTTGTTTGACGACCATAGCATTGTGGACCCACCTGATTCCATGCCGAACTCAGAAGTGAAACACAATAGCGCCGATGGTAGTGTGGGGCTTCCCCATGTGAGAGTAGGACATCGTCAGGCTCAAATTGCTTTAAGCTGAATAGACACTGCGGAGTGGTAGTTCAGTTGGTTAGAATACCGGCCTGTCACGCCGGGGGTCGCGGGTTCGAGTCCCGTCCACTCCGCCACTTATCAGAAAGCCTAGTCTTACGACTAGGCTTTCGTCGTTTCTAGAGATAGATATTTTGGTCTTCGACCAACGAGTCCCGGTCGTCTGATCCCCCAGCTATTCCGCCACTTATACTAAGCTCAAGCATAACTGCTCGGGCTTTTTTACGTTTGAATGATTGTGTTCCGCTTCGGTTGAAAGAATCCCGCAAAAGGTTTGCTCGTTGTCCGCAACCCGGCGACCCCACTATTTATTAGAAAGCCTAGCCTTATGACTAGGCTTCACTTGTTTTAGGAAATAGATAATTTGGTCTTCGACTAATGAGCCCTGACCGTCTGCGAACACTACCTTTATGTCATTCATAGAGAAGTCCAGCTAGAAATAGCAGGACTTTTTTACATTCGAATCATTGCAAATCGCCCCGGTTGTCAGCAATCCCGACCATGCCTCCAATGGTGGGAAATCTAGTCCGACGATTAGGCTTACGTCGTTTGTGAGTATTGTTAATTTACCTTGGAATGTACATTTTGCTTGGCCAGGAGCAAAGGTACAGAAGAACCTCAATTTATCGACATGCCTTGTTAGAAGTAGTTTGGCTTGGTTACTTCCGAATTATGATGATCTCTCTTTGAAGTGCGTTAAACAAGTCTTGGAGCTCTCACTATAGCTTTCCTGCTTTTCGGTGCTTACCGAGAAGGTAGGTAGTGTCGTGAAGCGCTATTGCTTTGATGTATGGCAACCTAGTCCGCGGTTAAACTTGCCTTCTAATGAGCCTTTAAGAGGCCCTGAGTTACCCGGGAGCAGTACTCTACTGACAATTTCGTTGTAAGCTTTTTATTGTAATGAATAGTCGAAACATCTCGGTAGTCTAACTACTTCTTTTAAAGAGGTGCTAGCGTGCCTTTCATTGCTTCTTATCTAAATATTTCCTATCCCCTGATGCTTGGACCTTCAGCTCTCCTTATTGCGTTTTGTCACTGTCATTTGTGGAAGAAGCCTTACGGTCTGTCTAGCGCAATAGAGAGGTATTTCCATGGGGATTCCTATCTGGTATCTATTAATACACAACAGATCTATGCTTTTAGCAATTCCAGCGGTGGGCACTTTATAGAAGCATTTACAAGGTACTAGTTCTGCTGAGATTTGCTTATTCATACGTTCTATAAACCGTAACCTATTTCTTTGTATTCAGAAGGTATAGGAGACTGTTCACTATGATATAGCTAGCCTTTAGCTCGGTTTTGAGAGTGTGGGTATCAGAATTGTTGTTTAGCCCTCAAAGGTAGACTCCCTTCAAGTCATCCATTGCCGATCAATGCTCTTTTACTTCTCATTGAAATGCCGTCCTTACACCCTCAAGAACAGATATCTTCAACTATATTGTATTTGTGACAGTATATTAGAAGGTAAGTTTTTTCAGGTTTGGGGTGAGCAATATTGGTACACACGCCGAAGGTTTATTGCCCTTAAGCATCGTACTCGAAGCCTATGTACATTCTACGAGCGTGTGGAAGCGTTAAGATTATAATTAGTAGAATTTGATTTTTTTGCTCTCCGGTTCAACTCTTAGTTGGCTTTAGGTGGTTAATATGAAGTACCGGAAGTCACTTTTAACTTTTAGTGATTCCAGTATTTAGAGAGTTGAGAATAATTACTGTGGGATCGCAGAGAAGGCTCGAGTAGGTAATGTAATGAAACTGAGTTTTAATTTTGAAGATGCAGGCCAGATCTTTGTTGGATCTTTTGCTCTGGCTGTTCCAATCTCTTTTTCTGAAGAAGCCTGGAGACTAGGATAGACGTTGCCTGCCGAAAATTTATTGCTGTTGTTTATGTTATCCGCAGTCTTTCTTGGTTTTTATACTTATGAGAGCGTTTTCCAAAAAGATGTCGTTGCCCGAATTCCTGTGTTCATTTTTAGAATCGTTATCGCTTATGCCATGACGGCCATGGTCGTAGCATTAGTATTGACTTGTCTAGATAAACTTCCTTTATTGACTGACCCTGTAGTTTCAATCAAGAGAGTGATTGTTATTTCTATGCCAGCCTCTATGGGAGCGATTGTGGTGGATAGTTTTGATAAAGAGTAATCGTAGTGGCTAAGGAGAGCGTGGCGATTTACAGTGACACTGAGAGCGATCAGCGCGATGTTTTAAAATTGGAAGCTCTAAATCGCCACACTATACAGATCTTCGATTTATGATCCGTCGTTATCACCAGAGTAATTTTCGATGAAGTGTTTTTACTAAGTGAACTTTACCACTTGAGATGAATGGCTATGGTTTGATTACCTCTAGATAAAGAAAGGTATTTTGGATGTGATAAAAGGCAAGGATGTTTAAAGAAGGTAGGAAAGAGATGCGTGATCTTCAGGTGCAAAAAAGCCGCATCAATGATGCGGCTTCTTCTTTATTGGCTCCCCTTGCGGGATTCGACGCGGCCGGCTAGGGCGGTCCGACGATTCGGCTGAGACATTGCTTTGGCACAAAGCAGGAGCGTTAGATACGAAAAAGCCTCATCGTGTGATGAGGCTTTCTCTAAAGTGGCTCCCCCTGCGGGACTCGAACCTGCGACATACGGATTAACAGTCCGCCGTT
>NZ_JAEFCE010000117.1:0-3609 GCF_016406055.1 Vibrio sp. IB15 | reverse complement strand
AAGGATCAGATCGCAGGACTCGAAAAAGGTTCAACTGATTTAGGCAACAACGCCAACTTCAGATAGAAATTTTGTTTTTAAATGTTTAGCCTCGGTCGGATCGGCATTTTCATGAAAACCTTCTAAACACCTCAACAATTCTTTATAAGATTCTTCCTTACGGTAGTATTGCTCCCAAATACGCTTGCGCGATTCATTAAGAAACCACGCTATAACTGCACCAAACAATGGAACCGAGAACTTCAAAAAATCTATTGATAGGAAAATATCTGTAAAAGAATTCATTAAAAACGTAGTCTCAAGTCTGATAATAATTAGAATCACATAATAACAAAAACCGGTGTTCATTATTCCTTTTATGGTAAATGTTCGAGTTTGCTATCAGAAACAGCCCTCAGACCACCTTAAACGCAATTAAAGAAGATTTCAGACACTTAAACAAGGCGTATGCTTCCATGGCGCCTTGTAAGTTTATGACGCTTTAAGAGCTGTTTGTAGAGCAAAAGTCATCGAGTTGCTTTGAACTAAGGACTGCACTCTGATACCCATTTTACGCTCTTTGTGAGTTTGGTTGTCAGATTAGTTCTATTAGGTCAAAAACTATTCGACTGTGATGGTAGGCTTTTTGGCGAAACCAATTTCGGTCAAGAAATCAGTTGGTTAAGTTACCAAGCACGAGAGAGGTGTTTGTCTAAATCACCCTTGACCTGTCTACAGCTTCACACTTTATAGTGCTTATATTGATTGAGAGGGGCACTTTCTGTGTTCCCTCCAAGGTAAGTAGAGAGACACTATGAAACGTTTAATTCTAAACATCACACTCTTGGTATTCTTGGCGCTTAGTAGCATGAATGCCATGGCTCATGATTCAACGGTTAAGTAAGGTATTGCGATATCTCACGATGGTGAGCAAATTGCGTATGGCAAAAGTGGGAGCGGGGATACGGCGCTGATCTTCATTCACGGTTGGAGCTTAGACAGCAGGCTTTGGCAAAACCAAGTAAGTGAGTTCTCAAAGCAGTACCAAGTGATCACTATGGTTGCATTAGCCGAAGACGTGAAATCGGCAATCTCTTCTGATAGATAGAAAACCCAAGGCCTCGCATTGCGAGGCTTTTTAGATCAGGAAACGGGTGCTAACTCATTATTGGACAAAAGTGTGTTTTGGCTTAGGTCAAAACACACTTAATTATGTTAGTGAACCTAATGCATTTCATTACTCAATATTATTTTGACCATGAGCAACATACCCCACAGAGTAAACTTCACCGCTACTATCATCAATACCTTCTGAGCTACTCAACCACGTTAAACCGAGCGTTTCCCACGAGATATAATCTAAGCCGTGTACATCTGTATGTTGGTTGACTTTATTATGAATACACGCAAGAGAATGGTGCGAATCAGGAACGTTTGGCTCGTCGTCAACGAACCAAATATCAACCTTTGGGCGACCGAATTGTTCGCAAAGAGCTTTGAATCCATCACTTTGGAGAAATAAGACCATTGCGTGATGATCTCTCCAAACATAAAACGGGGCGTAGCTATTCATCTGATTTTCATAATTTTTCGCGTCTTTACGCGAATAAAGATAGGCTTTAAAAATTAACCCTGGGAACCCATCTAATAAGTGACCTTTTTCCTTGATACGAGCTTCTATTTTTTCCATAGGATAATCAGACGGGAGAACGATTTTATATTGCATTGCTATCATTGTATTATCTCCATTTCATCTTTCCATGACTGACCAGAGGAAAAAGACCAGTCTTCTGGGCCATTGAATTGAACAATGATCATGATATCTTCTTTACGAATGGGGGTTTGGGCCTGAAGTTGCTCACACAACGCTTTGTACAAGGCTCGCTTTTGTTCATGGTCACGTGATTTTCCAGCGAATATGTGAAACAAAATTCCAGATTCACTACGACTTTGAGCCAGATTTGGATAATTCGAATTAAAAACCTTTTGCTGTGGGGCATGAATGTCGAATATTTGAAAACAGTCTCCATTCGGTACTGCAAAATAAGCTTCTAAACATTGCTGGAGAATATGTGATATTTGATGCTTATAGTTTTCAAATAACTCATTACCTATAGAAATTCGTGTCATTGGCATTAGTCATTCCCCTCGTGGTCCATCTCATCTAACCGCTCAAGTGCAGAAGCCGTTACAGGCCAACCGGCATAAAAAGCAAGATGAGTCATTGTTGCGCTCAGTTCTTTTACTGTCAGTCCGTTACTTAATGCCCGAGCTAAATGACCCGGTAGTTGTTCCACACGATTTAAAGCCACTAATGCGGTGATGGTTATCAGACTTCTATCACGAGTGCTCAGACTCTCATCACGCCATATCTGTCCAAATAAGATATCTTCCGTAACTTTATGAAATTGTGGAGCAATTTCAGCAAACAGTTTCATTAAGTGTTGTTCTTTTGTATCCATATATTTCCCCTGTTTTTTCGTCTACTGGAAAAGAATAAGTTGATTTTTTAATATAAAAAATCAAAACTATTTTGATATACAGTTTTGATTTTCAGGATAGTTGAACATGCGGAATCTGGATTTAGATGCCTTACGATGTTTTGTCTTAGGAATTGAGTTAGGCAGCTTTGCAGCTGCAGCTGAACGACTTAATCGTTCACCCTCTGCGGCCAGTGCCCAGTTAAAAAAGCTCGAACAGCAGTGCAACACGTCATTAGTGACCAAAATCGGCCGCCATCTAGAGCCGACTGAAGCAGGTGAAATTATTCTGGCTTATGCCCGTCGCATGCTTCAGTTAAATGACGAAGCTCTAAACCAGTTAGTGGAAAATTCATTGATGGGGAAAGTGGTTTTTGGCTTACAAGAAGATTTTAGTGACGTACTATTACCTCAGTTGCTAGGTGTATTCTCTCGCTCACATCCAAATTTACAATTGCAATCCATTGTTGGGCGCCATCAGGAGTTGATGGATGGCATTCAATCTGGTGAGTTAGACTTTTCATTGGGATGGAGAGGTGAAAAATCGGCGCCATATAGTGAACTTCTGGCAGAATTACCACTGTACTGGTATGGGCCAGCAAATAAATATCTTAAAGAATCCATTAATATTTCTAAACCTGTACCACTAGTCATGCTTGATGGTTCTTGCATTATCAGACAACAAGCCATAGCAGCATTAGATCGCGAGGGGATTCCATGGAAAATTACCTTTGTTGGCCGAAGTCTGAGTAACTTATGGAGCGCTGTTGATGCCGGCTTAGGAGTTACGGTTCGCTCTTCTTTCAGTCACCCGGATACTATTAGTAAGTTGGATGGTTTGCCGGTCCTTGGAAAACTTAGATTGTGCCTCGATCGTAATCAATATAAGTTAGAAAAAGTACAGGAACAGTTGTATGACGAATTAAAACAACAACTTACACTCTATATCAAAAAGTAAAGTGATGGAATTGCTGCCAGAATTGTGGACATAAAAGTCCACACGATGAGCAAGCCTGAGTCAGATTGAATCATTAGGTAAACTAGTCCAAAATCACATTAATTCGATGTGAATGAGTATTTGCGCTAACAAGCTTTGGGGCGTGCGACGTGAAGTCGTATGAAGCGCTGTTCACCGCTTAATGTGTGAACC
>NZ_JAEFCE010000116.1:0-4161 GCF_016406055.1 Vibrio sp. IB15 | reverse complement strand
GCACGCTGGGTTCTAAGGGAGACGGCACTTGGTAACAAGTGTCGTCCACCCGACATAAACGCTCTAGCAGTGATCGTGCTGGCATTGTGATCACCAAGCGACTTTGTCGTTACACTAACTACCGAGGGAAAATGACGGGACTAAATTAGCGTTCTTTTTAAAGTATTTGAACAATCTTTAAAGGGTGCTAAGGATGTTCTACATGGATTCAAAGTCACAGTTTACTGTCGATATCATTAGCAAAGTCATTGATGGCTAAAGGCTTCTTGTACTTAAAACAAACCTATCTGCACTAGTATATTTACATCCACCAGCATTGCTGGTGGATTTATCCCCATTTAGAGACAATAATAATTACTCTCTCATGAACGAAATCTGTTTTTTATGGCGTTGTTGATCAAATCAGCTTGAAGATCAACGACACCATATGTAGCTAGCCGTTAGCTTCTAACGGGCATACCTAGTCCTATGACTTTGTTAATTGCTTTGACATTCGCCATGATTTCACCCACTTGAGCGTTGTAACATCTCAAGCTCAATTTACAGCTTGTTAGTCCTTTATATCGGGACATAGCAGTCTCAGATATTGAACGATATTGATAACCAGACTCTGTTTTCCATTCCGATATTGTTCCATCTCTCAGAGCCATTACCGCTTTGTTTCTGGGATGACCGTCTTCCCAAAGAGCTGCATTCTTTCGAGGCGGTATTAACGGAGTACAGCCTTTTTTTTGGTTCATCGCGGATTAGCGGGAACTAAAAACAAAAACGGTAGTAAGTGATATGGTTTAGTCGCCAAACAAAAATCATACACAAACTACCGTTTTCATGCCGAATCATACTTTCCTATCTTCATTCTGGGAAGGCTTTCAAGTCGTAAAGTCTCACCAGACAGCATCACTTATTACCCTGACTCTTGAACCGAACTCTGAGGCGAAATGCTCTTGTGGTCTCGAGGCCCAGGCTATCCATGAGTATCAATGGCGTCATGTAAAAGAAGCCATGTTGCTCGGGGTTCCTGTTGAACTTTCCGTGCAAACTCGAAGGATTAAGTGCCGTGAATGCGGCATAAAAACAGAGGCTTTATCTTGGTTGGAGCCTTATGCTCGTATAACGAAGCGCCTAAAAAGCTATATAGAACAACTACTGCCTCTTCTTCCCATCAAGCATATATCCGAGTTAACGAGCGTTCATTGGCACACCATTAAAGAGATAGATAAACGTCGACTTCACCAAGTTGTGCCTTCAGTGAAATGGGAGGAGTTGACGCAACTCGTCATGGACGAGTTCGCCATCTTTAAAGGGCATCGATATGCTACTGTCATCGCTGACGCTAAGACACACCAAGTCATTTGGATAGGGTTAGGCCGAAGCCGAAAGGACATACGTCCATTCTTCGAGCAGTTAGGTAAGCATGGCAGCCATATCGAAGCGGTCGCGATGGACATGAATACGGCTTTTGACCTTGAAGTTCAAGCGCACTGCCCGAACGCAAAAATCGTTTACGACTTATTCCACGTTGTTGCTAAGTTCGGTCGTGAGGTGATGGATAGAGTCAGAGTCGACCAAGCTAATAAACTTAAGCAGGATAAGAAAGCGAGGCAATGGGTCAAGCGCTCACGCTGGGTGTTGTTGAAAAATAGAGGCAACTTAAATACACGACAAGACAGCTATCTTACTGAAATATTGAATATCAATAAGGACTTAATGACCACGTATATACTCGGAGCACAACTCAAAGAGCTTTGGTATTGTGAATCAGAAGCACATGCTAAAGGGCTCTGGGAGGCGTGGTGGGTACAAGTACAGGAGAGTGGGATTAAGCCATTGAAAGAGTTCGCACGAAAACTGAGTCCTTATCTTCACGGCATTATCGCATCGGCAAGCTATCCGCTTAACACCTGCACATTGGAAGGGATAAACAACAAAATCAAGCTAATCAAGCGAATGGGATATGGGTATCGAGATACAGACTACTTCTTCTTGAAGATAAAAGCGGCTTTCCCCGGAAAGCCGCGATGAACCTTTTTTTTCAGAGTCTCGTAGCAATTTTTTGTGTCATATGCTCCATCGGCGGATACGGCAGCGACCTTTCTACGTAGTGGGTTGAGTAACGTCGGTAGCACTTCACTATCGCCTACATTTACAAGACTGACTTCCGCACTCATCACTTCGTGAGTATCCACATCTACAGCTAAATGCCGTTTACGCCATGTCCTACGTTTTTCTGCACCATGCTTTTTCACTTTCCACTCACCTCTCCAAAGACTTTAGGGCCAGTAGAATCAATGGCTATATGGCGAATAGCCCCTCTCGATTTATTGCGATATTTGACCTGAACTGTCTTCGAGCGTCCCCTGATACAGGTGTAGTCAGGGGACGTTAGTGGAACATCTAATAGCTCAAAAATAGAGTCGATCAAGCCTTGAAGAGCACGTAAAGGAAGAGAGAAGATGCCCTTAATCATCAAGGCGGTTTCAATCGCTGTATCAGAGTACTGAAAGCCTCTCCCACGCTTACCATGACGGGTTTTGCATCGCCATGCATCTACGGCTGAATCATCTATCCAGAATGTAACCGAACCGCGTTTACAAAGGGCCTTATTGTACTCTGCCCAGTTAGTTATCTTATTGTTTGATTTACCCATATCACCGCCATTCCAATCGTTTCAAATGATCAGATCGCAGGACTTGGAAAAGGTTCAACTAATTTAGGCAACAACGCCGTTTTTTATACTAAATAGTCATTAATTTACGGTGCGATACTCTTCGTGCATTCCCTATTATTACCATCCTCCAAACTATCTTTTTCACTTCCTTCATAAGCATCCAACTTTTTGGTCAACTCTATATTTTTATCATATTCAACACCTAATTTAATCTGCAAAGCTCTTTCTGTCGGGTTACTAGATCTAATTACTTCTCTATATTCCTTTCTCAGTTCTATCAGTTCACCTTCAATCACAGTTAATTCATTTTCCATTCTGTATCTTTCTAACTTCTTATTATAAACAATCTCACTCTCTAATTTTTTATTTAATTCATTTTCATTTATTTCACGATTTATTTTATTTAGGTATTCTTTTGACTTAACAATATCTTCTTTAGCGACCATTACTTCTTCTTTTAGTGAAACTAACCTACATTCTTCTTTTCTAAATTTAGACTCTTGAACTATTATTTTTAACTCTATGTCTGAAAGCTCAGTTTGTTTAACACTTAACTCTTTTTCAACTTGGCTATAAGAAGCATCAAGAGACTCTAAGTCCATCTTCTTTCGTTCAACAAGGGCCTCTAAATACTCTAATTTTTCCTTATGTTCAGCACTGGTGAACTCCTTGGATTTACCACGGACAAACCCTAACTGAAAAAATGCTCTACCTGTAAGGTCCTGAAGCTCCATCATATTTCCCTTACCCATTAGGCGAAAAGGGTGAACCAACTTTTCGAAATCAAAATTAAAGAAGGTCATATGCACGTGAAAATTTTCAATGAACTCTTCGGATTTAAAATGGCCCTCATCAACATGAAGATCAATCGCCATTGGAAAAAGCCCAAATTTCTTATGAATAAAGTTTGCCAATTTCTTACAGCAATCTATAATTTTCTCTTTCCAATTGAATGGATATTTTGACTTTACAACCAGAACTTGGTCTCGAGAAAGAACAACAACATTATCAACGAAGGCATTGGAATTTTTAGAGAATTCAATATTGCAAGTACGCTTTCCTGCAGATTCCTTCAATTTTTTCATTCTCTTCTCGCAATTAGCGAACGAAACAACCTCTTGAATATGAACATTTCCACAACTCAACTCCGGATAGACATTCTTGTCATCTACAATAGTTCTTACGTGATGTTTTCTAAGACCACGAAATTGAGTTTTTTTAAATCCCTTCATCTGACTAGACACATAATTATTCATAATTAAACCTGTTTTTTTATTTACATTAACAAATAATTTTACATTGTGTAAACACCGAAGAAATCACACTAAACAAGAAAATTTAAAAATATCTAATCATATTAAGTCACGATGTTTCAATATATTTCATGGTAGTTCTAATTTATTTTAAATTAATTGGAACTAATTTTTGATAGCGTAGCTGCTTTGTTGCGTAATTTAATGGATCTAAATCCTGAACCTACTATCTGCTCACTT
>NZ_JAEFCE010000115.1:0-4610 GCF_016406055.1 Vibrio sp. IB15 | reverse complement strand
GATTAACTGAATACTTGTAACCAAGAGCAGTTACACAGAATTATTTACAGGGTCGTCTATTTCGCTAAAAAAGGTTCATGAATCAGTAGCTCCCATCTAAATACCAACTTTCAACATGACGTTTAAATTAAAATAACAGTAACAACTTCAAGTTGGGTTTTATTTTTATTTTGAATTAAAGTCACAATTTACTAATGAGGAAGAGTCATATATAAAACAGAATTATTTAGAGTATTAATTCTATTTCCAAATGAATTATTCAATTAAAAATTTAATTATCTCTCATTGACTTCAATGTCTTCCATTAAAAACCGAACGTCACGCCTGTGTTTTTTATGCTTGTTCTGTATTTATTTTGCCCAACGGTTAAAAAGGCAAGCCGAAACCCGCCCCTCACAGCATACTGCACTCTTCTTACTATGCGGCCACGAAACTTATAGCGTTGCTAGCCAACACAAAGGGCACCGTTACTGGCGCCCTTTTCCATCGTTATACAGGTCAAGACTGGTTAATTCGCATCCTCTAGATATGAAGTTATGACTTATAAACACACTTACCTGATTAAGGTCTACACACTGCAACAAATTTTCATAAAGCACTCAATTACCACTTAGTTCAGTGATTTATACAAGCGTTCCAGCTTATCTAAAAAAACATGTAGTTTTTCGTTCATCTCATCATAGTCATGACTCAGTAATACTTCAGGGTTCTCAACAAAACGAAAGTCCTCAGCCTTACTAAGATCAGTATTTTCGATGAGCAGCGCTACGACTTCTTTAGTCAATTCCATATGACACTGAAAACCAAACACCAAATCGCTATAAGCAACAATTTGTCTCGGGCAGCCTTTACTATACGCAATGATTTCGGCACCTGGTATCAGCCCAGGCATATCGTTATGCCAATGGCCTCTGGCTATATTGATGATTTCCACTCACACCCATGGCACCAAATAGTGTTCCCACGCCAGGGATTGTTACAATCAGACATTGGTGATAAAAGCGGGATAGTGCCCCATAATGGCTTGCTCTATATTCCCGCAAATACAGTTCATAAATCCGTTGCGATTACAGATACACAATTTTTGGCTATTTACCTCAACCCAGACAAAAATCTTCGCTATGGAAGCAAACCTAAATCCTGTCAGGTAAATTCTTTTACCAAAGAGTTGATACAACTTCTGTTTGAAAGCAACACACACTCACAATCTGAGTCCAATATCATGCATTTACTTATGGTCTTGAGAGATCAAATCGAAGTTGCAGAAAGTTATGAAATACCATTGCTTATTCCTACCGATAAGCGTCTTTTCTCTATTTTCGCACAACTTCAAAAACAGCCTGATTTACCGTTTACATTAAAAGAATGGGCGACAACAGTCGGTGCATCTGAACGCACGCTGTCTCGATTATGCTCTAAAGAGTTTTCTCAATCTTTTTCACAATGGCGACAAAACATTAGGCTAGTTTTATCTTTGCAGTTGTTAAGCTCGAAAATGAGCATTCAAGAAATTGCTATCGAATCGGGATATTCTTCTGATTCTGCTTATGTACAGGCATTTAAGAAATTGTTTAATCAGACACCTAGAAAATATCGAACAGCAAACCTTTAGCACGTATCCTGATTCGTTGTTTTACAAACCCAAATGACACCTGTGATGGTGTGACTCTTACCTAACCTTTTGTGGGGCAAATGCGCCCCTAGCCCAACTTGAATATCGGACATAGTTCGATCTTTGAGAGAATGGTTGATAACCTCAATCAGCTATCATGTTGTGAACTTACCACTTTTTAGAAGCACTCTAGATTGATAGATGATGAAAATTGCGATATTAGTTAGCTATGACTTAACATTTTGATAACACTCATGGCAGATAACACTATCGAAAAATCTGTTTCATTCGCCTCTGTCATTGATTTAGTAAATGCCTATTCACTGTTGCCTCCCGCTTTGCGTAAACAGGTCGAAGCATCTAATCACCTTGACGGTATAATCCTTGAGGCCATTAAAAATAGCGCTAATCTATCGCTATCGGATCGGCTTCCAGAAAGCCAAATGGTTGCCTTATGGTCACTCCTCGAACAGCACCATCCATCGCCCGAAATTGGACTCATCATTGGGCGAACTATATCCCATGAATCAAAAGGTGTGCTCGCGAGTTGGGTGAGCCAATGTGCGACGTTAAAAGACGCATTCAACACGTTCCAAAGTAATATTTTTCTGATGAATTCTTCAGAGTGTTGGCAAGTGGATGACGATGGACAGCAGTGCCGCTTAACCCTCTCCATTGAATCACGCCATGATTACCCTAGAGCCGCCATTGAACGCAGCATGAGTGCGGTGGTGATGTGGGCAAGAATGCTGAGTGCCCATCCTTTCCCGCTAACCAAAGCTAAGTTTGGGTATTTAGCTCCGCTACATGTGGATAAATATCAACCAGTCTTTGGAGAAACCATTGAATTTAATAGTGCTTATCACCAGCTGATATTCGAATCGAAATGGCTTAACCTTCCCATTGCAACAAGTAGTGAGTATCTGAAAACGATGATGGCAAAAACCGCCCAAAGCCACCTTGAGACATTAACGCAAACCCAGCCTCTCCAACAGCAAGTCAGGACCATAGTAGTAAACGGACTAGAAAATGGAGAACTACTCAGCATAGATAAAGTCGCACAGCAATTACACTTCAGCCGACAAACGCTCTACCGCAAACTGGAAAGAGAGCATACCTCTTTCCAGAGTATTCTTGATGATACAAGAAAGCAGTTAGCAGTCCGCTGGCTGACTCAAACCCCGCCTCCAAGCATTACCGAGTTGAGCTATCGTCTTGGTTTTAAAGATACCAGCAGTTTCTACAAAGCGTTCAAGCGCTGGCACCAGGTTAGTCCTAAGGCTTACCTTTCGAGATAAACTGTTTAAACGCCTCTGCTGATCGCTCTGGGACCTCTTCCATCGGTAAGTGTCCAACTTCGTCATACACTACAGCATAAGAGCCCCGAATATCACGCTCAAACTTTCTCGCATTTTCAGCTGGAAAATAACGGTCTTCCTTCCCCCACAGAATAAGAGTCGGCTTGGCAATTTGTGTGAGCTTATCCGAGTCCTGATCCAGCGATGCCTTGACGCGACGTGTGAATCCCTGTCGATTTTGTTGGTAGGTAGTCAGTTCGTAGTATCGATCAATCAACGCCGCATCCACAAGTAGCGGGTCGAAGTAAACCTCTTTAAGCCCATCTTCGAACATAAACCTTGGAGTGACATGTTCCATTATTTTGCCGATGACTGGCCACTGGGCCATCGCAATGCTTGGTGGCCACGATTTTTGTGGATACCCTAAGGCATTTATCAACGTAAGGGTTATAACCTGCTCTGGATGTTGTAAACCGTATTCCCAAACTATGCGTCCTCCTAAAGAGCTACCGACAAAATGTGCTTGTTCGATGTCGAGCTCTCTCATAAAGGCACTTAAAAAAGCAATATCGTCAGGGATTTCGTACTGGTTTTGAGGCAGATGCCCAGTTAAGCCAAAACCCGGTAAGTCCATACGTACGACGCGATAGTCTTGTTTGAGGATTTGAGTCCATTGCTCCCAAGCGTGAAGTGATGACGAAGTGCCATGCAATAAAATCACCACCTCACCCTGTCCTTCATCTCGATAATGCACTCGTTTGCCTTCAACAGTGGCAAATTTAGAAGCGTGATTTGTGTATTTCTGCTCAATGGCTTGCGTACTATTTTGTGCGCCACATCCTTGCAGAAAAATGACCAAAGCCATTATTGGTGTCACATTCCAATTCATACTTCCCTCTCCTCATTTAATGTGTTTTCCAGCCTGGAGACTTGAGTGTAGAGACTATGGTGGTGAGAAATAGGTCTTAAGGTTGCAATACTGTGTTTTTAGGACTCATTTAACTTTAATGGGGGACGAAGAAAGAAGGAGATCAAGAGAAAGGGCAATTTGACACACGAACCAAGCCATGACAGCTTGGTTTATGCCCGGCTAGTTAGATGACTTTTGAAGCAGCAACAAGATGAAAAATCGAGAATTTTACGAGTCTAACCGCCGAAGGGGAGAGATGATTGGTGGCTTTGTTACGTGTATTGCACAACGTAGTCCGCAATATTGTGGCGAGCTGAGAAGTATTGGCTTATAGGTAAGTTTAAACTTTGTAAGTGTTGGATGTCAGATTAGTTATATTTGTTCAAAATACCGCCAACATAGAGCGTAAGTGTTTTGGCGGAACTAGTAATGGGATACTTTTGAGCTAGAAAGTGCCACGGGTAAAAATTCAACCTGAGAAATTTTTTACATATCAGAGTTAGGGCTGGGCTCCAACTCATTCTATTCAGATAAGAAAAGTATCTGAAGCCCAAACGCTGTATGCATACATTACTTACTTGTAGCTAAACGGGCAGCAAGTCCCAAAAATACCACGCCCAATACACCATCGATATGACGGTTTAAACTAAAGTGACAACCTAGCAAAGAGCCCAACTTACTAAAAGAAAATGAGAAGATAGTATTGATACATAAAACAATACTACTAAGAATGACTCCAAGTATGAGTATCTGATTGGTTAAAGCACCACCAGAATGCGTAAACTGAGGC
>NZ_JAEFCE010000114.1:0-4732 GCF_016406055.1 Vibrio sp. IB15 | reverse complement strand
AGCCATGACTGGCTTAATTATAAGCAGATACACAATTTAAATTACAGGCTCAAATTCACTCAGCCACTACAGACTTACTTTCTAACCTTTTTCGCATATGTGGGCTTTTCATATCGACAATCCAATTCAATATAGGTGTAGGGTCTTTAGTAACTGGGTATGCTGCATCACCCTCGATCCAAGGCCACACTAAAAGAGCTTTATACTGAGCAGTCGTTGATATTGTATTGTTATTTTGAAAGTACGTAATGATCTCTTCAGGAGCTTTTATACATTCAAGAACATCAGCTTTAAAGTAATCGTACATAAAATCGGTACTTTCTATAGATTTTTGATGAATTATCGAGTTTCTAAGTTTCTCTAGATTCTTAAATTTGGTGAAAAGGCTTTGCGGAAGCTGTTTACAGCTATAGATTTCAGGTAATAGAGATTTAAATTTATCGCTCAAACTGAGCCAACGTTCTATACCTTCCTTATTATAAGATTCTTGAATTCCTTGTTTTGGTTTGTCTTTATAATGTACAAATTCAGAAGGAATACTGATGTTTGCGAATGCTTCAAGTGCGGTATAACCAAATACTATAGCGGTTTGAACTAGCTCTATGTAATCCGATATAAGAGTACAGTTTTCCCATAACTTTTCAGATCTAAGCTCACCCTCATCATAGCTTTTAGATATCGTGTCTTTATGCATTTTTTCTGCACGTTGAAGTGCTTTTTTACTGTTCGAAAGTAGTAGCGAAATATTGTTTGGAACAAAGTAACTAATAGATTTATTTTTGTTCAACTTAACGCTATCAACCTCTTGGAATGCAACGTTCATCTGGTAAGTTGGATTTGGGTGTTCTCTAGAATCAATACAAAAAGGTTTAAGGGCACGAATGTCATAGTAGCCATATTTAGTAACGTCTGTACCTACGACCATCATAGAGCGAACTCCGTTTTTCTCAGATTTTTTAGCCAACTTTTAACCTCAACAGAAAGTCCAAATTAGAATCATGATATCAAAACTCTGCATACTCAATAAGTAGATATACAACAATACGGAAAGAGTTTTATAAAGTTGTGGGATAGAAAATGCCACGGATAAAAATTCAACCTATGGCGATTTTGGACAAAAGTTTGTCAGTGCCTTTACTAAAAGTAATAACTAAAAGTATGGAAAAGTCGCTAAGCTCTGTGTCATGTCTACCTGGAACAGATCAATAGCTGGCTATGCACGTAAATTAACAACGGTTCGTCTTACACTTGTAGGGACAACACACTATCTGTGTATAGATAATTGATACCCCTATATGTACAATATACTATTAAAAACATAGTGTTGAGAGTGGAACGTGGGTTTTCGAGTAAATAAAATTAGTGGACATACCCTCTGGGAGGAAAAGTGTGATGACAGTAATGCTGTAACCGTCATTATTGGAAACAACGGATGCGGAAAAACAGAGCTGCTTAAAGACATCTGCAATTACTATCAATTAATTTATGCAGAAGCACTCGCAAGTAAAAATCATCATGTATATTCAGCCCTTCATTACGTAAAGGAAAACTTATCCCAGTGGCCTTTGATAGGACAAGAATTCAATCACCCGATTCCAAGAAAACTCATCGCTGCATCCACAAGTCAATTTGAGAAATTTCAAGATAGCTGGCAAAACAAACTAGATATTATACCCAGTGGTTTTTACTCATATGTTGGGTCTAAACCTTACCTGCCTACATTATCTCCCTCTGTTCGTATTGCTTCAAAAGCTATACAACAATTGCTAGAAACTAATGAACACATAGAGACAAGGAAGCAAGAGGCGCTCACCAGATTTTTAGCAATGTTCAACTTTAGTAATAACTTAGCTTTACAGTTTAATCTAACTTTATCCAGTGAAGAACTAGAAAAAATAGGTAAAAATGGGTCACATATTGACTTTAAGTTGAAACCAGAATCCCAGCTAATATTACAGCAAGCTCTAAAAGAATATGAAACTGCTGAGTTAATAGAAATGCTACAGACTTGCCGGATTATGTCTGAATATCCATCATTTGTTTTAAGGATTCTCAGAAATTCTTTTGCTTTGACACATGTAACTCCTGGGGAAAATTATAAGTTTTCTAAACGCGCCATAGCAAAACTTTTACGGTCAGGGCTCGTTTCTTTAAAAAGTATTCAAACAGTCAATGAGAGAGAAGCTCAAGAACAAGAAGGTGAACTTAATTTAGAAAATTCAGTAGTCACTTGTTTATCGAGACGGAGTTCTGGTGAACAATGTCTATTCCTTCTTTTTATGGGAATCATATCTTCCATTGAAGACAATGCTTTAATTTGTATCGATGAACCCGAAATTAGTCTTCATCCTCAGTGGCAAGAGAAGTTTGTAGACATCCTCAATGACTCATTTTCTAGTTATAAAGGATGTCATTTCCTCATTGCCACGCATTCACCTTTGATTGTGTCAGACATCTCCGCTTCAAATTGTTGCGTGTACGATATGGTCAATCAAAAGTTAATTAATGCTTATCCTCATAAAGAACGCTCAGCAGATTATCAACTGGCCACATTGTTCCACAATCCAGGTAAAAATAATGAATATTTGATTACTCAAATTATTGAGGTCTTGGATGTTGTCTGTAAGGAAGCTAATCCTCCCGAGGAAACATTAGCAACCGCTAACTGGCTATTGAGCTTTGAATCTAAATTGGATGAACACGACAAAGTCAGGGTATTACTGGGGATCATGCGTTCGACTTTATTAGCAGGGGGCTACCTATGACACCTTTTGTCCTTAGCGAAGATGACAAGGCAATAGTCGCATTAGTACTCAACAAAAGTGTATCCCCAGATAAAAAGTGGATGGATCCTGACGTAAAACAACTCAAAGACAGAATGAAAAAGCATTATATTGAACAACAGGAGTTTTGCTGTGCTTATTGTAAGGTTCACAAGCCTTCCAAGCATGGGGGCGACTGGGATTTAGAACATATAATGCACAAAAATGATTTTGATAAATGGATGTTTCACCCAGAGAACCTCTGTGTCTCATGTAAAGAATGTAATGGATTTAAAGGACAATCGTTAATAACCAAGTCAGATCGTTACATTAATTTTCCAACACGATCATTAAGTTACACTATTATCCATGCACACTATGATAGGTATGAAAATCACATAACGGCTCTTGTACCAGGTATCACTTACCGACATAAGGGGGATAAACACGGAAAAGGATGGAAAACCATCGAAGTCTGTGGATTATTGCGCTACCACGAGGAAGGAGGTCGAGCGAAGGTTGATCCAATACTCCAAGCAGTATTACTTATGACTGCTAATGACCCCTCAAAACAAAACCGCGAACTGGCAATCCAATTATTACAAACCAATGCTAGGGCACTAACTTAGTTTAAGTTACACACTTAGATGATTATCTCTGATAGTTTGCCCGCATTAGAAAATCAAGTCTATTGAAACTCCAGAGGTAAGACGGATGGAGTTTACTTTATCTATCACGAAAAGGGGCACTTTCGAGCTAGGAAGTGCCACGGGTAAAAATCAACCTGAGAAGCTTTTGGACATTTATTTTTCAGTGCCTTTACTAAATTAGCAGTTAATGAATAACTACAGGTATGGCAAATAGCAAAACTGACGTGCAGGACGCGCAAGGCCGCCACCCTTCTAGAGCAGATCGCACAATTTACTAATATAGAGGCCCGGGCTTGTTCAACACTTGGGATTTAACGTTGGCTACGCAACGCTTAATCCTTATTTGTTATGCGACTGGTGGTGGTTGCTTTGAATTTGCCATTCGAACGATCTGACGGACGGGTTGTAAATGAATTTCTGAAATAACTGCAGATACAAACCCCATTATAACTACCGGAATGCCAACCGAAAAACTAAACCACATCGCACCACTTAATTCGGGCTGTCCCCACTGACTTAAAATAGACGATAGGGTTGAAGAAAGTACAAGCGTTAGGGCTATAAGCTGAGTCCAAGTATGAGTCGCCACTACAAAAGTATTTGAATAGGCACTTTTACGAATTACAGCCTTACCTGTTAACCCACCCATTTTCACTCGAATACTTGAATTACTGCCAGATACCTCATACCCCTGAGCTACTAACTCATCAATTATTTCTTCCACTCGAAACTCCTTTTCCCTGAGTCGCATAACGCTTATTAGACGGATTTAATCCGTAATTGTACATTACCAATCATAACGCTAATCATACTCACGCTCAATCGAAAGCCCGCACAGCCTAGCGACTAGGATGCGAACATCAGAAGTTGTCGAAAGTTTCCGTATAACTCCGGCGGCTTCGGATCAATACGATTTCCAACCTACATAGACCCAAAATAAGCTCGGTCTGACTTTCATTTCATCGGATTAGATTTGATAGGGAAAACGCACGCCCCTTAATTTCGTAGAGTATTTGGTCTAACGCATTTCGGGGCAAAAATCATTTAGACCGAATACTCTAAATCGTGTGATCACCAAGCGATTCTGTCGTACAACATGCTAAAGCGTGCCGTAGATTAAATACCCCTGAAGAACAAACTCCAAACCACCACGACACGACCACCGCTGCGCCATTAAATTACAAGTGAAAAATGAAACGCGAAGGACTAAGCCCACCGCAAACGCAGAACACCCTAGAACCATAGAACGGGGCGCAGCATTGGGTGGGCGGGGGATGTGGTGGGACGCCATAAAACAGCTTGCGCCTTTTATGGATTGGC
>NZ_JAEFCE010000113.1:0-4796 GCF_016406055.1 Vibrio sp. IB15 | reverse complement strand
TCAGGCCTTGAAAGCCGCTTAACAGAAATGTCCAACTTTACGGGGTCACTTCAGTTCGGGGCTTTTTTGTTTGCCACGCCGCAAAGTCAATGGTTGTGGTTTGAGGGGGGATTGAGCGTAAGAAACCAAATTAGTTGGAAACTAGATATCAGCTCAAGAAACCATGAGACGCATTGTTACCTTCAACTATACATAAAACTATCACTCGCACTTTTTATAAAATCACACCGCAACAGCTAGGCTATTTCCCACGTGCCACATACTCTTTGATGGACTTATTAAGGACAGATAAGAGAATCCATCATGTTAAAAATCAAATATTTGGCGACAGTATTGGGCTGTACTTTAGCAGCACAAAGTCATGCGTCTTTGAACATTCAACCTGATCCGCAAAACCCGAATGGTTACCTTATTGAGAAGTCGGCTTTACAGGCTGCTGAACAAGCGAAAACCTCGGACCCTATGTATGCGATCTGGTCACAGGCACTACAAACTCGTTCGAACACCATCGTTGAAGCGATTGAACCCGGTTCACCTTCCAACCCTGAGAACGTAAAGCGGGTTGAGCGCGTATTCCCTCAATCTGAATGGGATTTCCTTACTCAGATGGCTGCGCCTGAATACACTTACACTCGTTTCCTACGTGCGATTGGTAAATTCCCTGCGTTCTGTGGAGAGTACACAGATGGCCGTGACTCTGACGCCATCTGTAAGAAATCCATCATCACGGCTTTTGCTCATTTCTCTCAAGAGACGGGCGGTCACATCGCGATAGATAATACTTCTGATAACCCGTTGGGTTTAGAAGAGTGGCAGCAAGCGTTAGTCCATGTTCGTGAAATGGGTTGGTCTGAAGGGCAAGAAGGTTACACCACAGGTTGTGGTCAGAATGATTGGCAAAATGCGCGCTGGCCATGTGCGGCAGGGCAGGGTTACTTCGGTCGTGGTGCTAAACAGCTTTCTTACCATTTTAACTACGGCGCTTTCTCTGAAGTGATGTTCGATGGTGATGCAACCGTGCTGCTGAATAATCCGGGTTTAGTTGCTGATTCATGGTTGAACTTGGCTTCAGCTATTTGGTTCTTCTTAACGCCACAAGCACCGAAGCCAGCGATGTTGCACGTTATTGACCGTACTTGGACGCCATCTCAACGTGAACTGGATGCGGGCATTGGTTATGGCTTTGGTACCACCATTAACGTAATCAACGGTGGTATTGAGTGTGGTGAACAGAATAAAGACAAGGGCCAGCCGGTTAACCGCATTCGTTACTGGGAAGGGCTAGCGGCGCACTACCAGATCCCTGTTGAAGCAGACGAAAAGAATACCTGCTGGCAGCAAACGCCATACGGAAGCTTGAACCTCAACGGCGCAACAGATGTGTTGTACACCAACTGGGATGGTAACTGGAAATACTACGCAGACCGTCCTGAAGGCTACTCATTTGAATGTGAGCTAGTCGGCTTCCAAACTGCATACTCTGCATTAGTACCGGGCGATTACGAGAAGTGTGTAACCAACTTCTATGGATCTCATGCAAGTTGGCCTGAAGTGAAAGTGGTCGATAAGCTTGATCCGGTAGACCCTGGAACCGATCCCGGCGGTAACGGTTGGAGTGCGACTAAGGTTTACAACGCTGGTGACCAAGTGACTCACAATGGCGCAACTTATGAAGCGAAATGGTGGACACAAGGGGATGACCCAGCCAATGGTGGCCCTTGGAAACTAGTAGCAGGTGAGCCAACACCACCGGTAGTGACAGATCCAACGCCTGTTGATCCTGCTCCGGTAGATCCTACACCCGTTGAACCGCCTGTGACAGAGCCGCCAGTGGTTGTCGATCCATCTGAATTTATTACGTGGCAAGCAGGTGTTAGCCAAGTGAGTAATGGCGATAAAGTGACGCATAACGGTAAGTGCTTCGTGGCTAAAAACGGCCCTGGTGTCTGGGAAAGCCCTGTTCAATCGAATTGGTTCTGGGATGAAATCAGCTGTAATTAATCGTTCAGCCAATTGAGTACCTTAACTGATTAATCAAAGCCGAAAGTGATTGCTTTCGGCTTTGCGTTTCGGCTTTACGTTCCTCGATGATCTAACGCGACACTTCTTAGCTGAATGCTAATTTTCCATTTAGAGAATAAAGTCCTGTACAAATGCTCTTTGTGAATTTATATTATTTTTTAAATCATACTTATTCTTTGTTTTAGGGTTAAGGTTTACCTATAGAACAGACAGATATCACGTCACTCATCCCCATTGTGATTACTTTGGTGTTGTCGTTGGCGACAAGGAATGTAGTGATTGGCCTTTTTGCTGGCGTACTCAGTGGCGTTGCTATGCTCACCGGAATGTTTAGTGAACTAAACCCTCTTGATACCTTTGGAACCATGGTCAAAGGCTACCTAGTGCCACAGCTTACTGATAGCTACAATGCTGGCGTCATTATGCTGTTGGTATTCATCGGTGGCTTTGTTGCTTTGATGGAGAAGCCGGGTGGTGGTGTTGCGTTTGCCAAGCGTGTGACTGAGTGGGTAAGTAACAAGTACCAAGCTCAACTGTCTGCGTGGTTTGGAGGAATCGTGATATTTTTCTATGACTTAGGTACTCCGTTAATTGTTGGCCCTGTCTTTCGCCCCCTTTTCGATAAACTGAAACTTTCTAGACAGAAGCTGGCATTTATCATCGACTCTACATCATCACCTGTCGCGATCCTTATCCCATTTATCGGGTGGGGCGTTTACATCATGAGCCTGATTCAAAAAGAGTTTACCGCCTTGAATGTCAACATGTCTGACTGGGATGCCTTTATCGGTGCGATTCCTTTCCAGTTCTACGCATTCTTAGCAATTTTCATCGTTCCTTTGGTTTCTGTTAAAGGTTTGGACTTCGGACCAATGGCAAAAGCTGAACGTGATTGCCAAGCGGGAATCAACCCAGGCGTGAGCAGCGAATCAATCAATCCTTTCTCGCATAAAAATGCAAAGGCATCTTTTGTTTGGGCACAAATATTAGTGATGCTCATGGTATTGTGTGTCATGTTAGTTCCACAAGGTTTCCCATTTCAAAAGGTCGCAGGCTCATCATTCAGATCAGCACTGTCTTCGGCTTATTTCTTTGCCGCGATTACCTTGATCTCGCTGATGGCTTACTACGGCGTGAGAAAGCTGTCGGATGGTGTTTCTGTATATCTAAAAGGCATGGGTAACATGATGCCGGTTGCAATTATTTTGGTACTGGCGTGGGCATTAAGCACGATTGGTAAAGAGTTGGGCGCGGCGACTTATATTGCAGAACAAGCGCAAAGCGGTTTCCCTTACTGGTTAGTGCCTGCAGTAGCCTTTTTACCTCGGCTATTATCTCATTCGCTACGGGTTCGTCATGGGGAACCTTTGCCATCATGATGCCGTTGGTTATCCCAACCGCGATTGCAATTGATGCTCCGCTGTTAGTTGCGATTGGTGCGGTGCTTTCTGGTGGCCTGTTTGGTGATCACTGCTCACCGATATCTGAAACCACCATCCTCTCTTCAACAGGTGCAGGGTGTGATCAGTTTGAGCACTTTAAGACGCAATTACCTTACGCATTAATGAACGGTTGTATTGCTTTAGTGAGCTTTGTTGTCGCAGGCTTAACTGGTAGCTCGTTGGTCGTGTTAGGTGCGCTTGTCGCCCAACTGGTTGTAGTAACATTGCTAGCCAAGCGCGACGCGAGTAAGAATGCATCTTCAGAAGTTCAATCTCAAGTGTCTGAATCTAAACCACAACAAGCGTAATTTAAGATTTCAACTGAGAGACTAGATACAGGATGCGAGTAAACGATTATCGAAGAGCTCGCTCTCTATTGTCTAAGTTTGATGCTAAGGACTATTGCTTACTCAAATCTGGATACTCTTTTCTCATCCCGCATCTCGTTACTCGCATCTTTTTATAGCGTGATAGTGAATTCTCAACACATAGTTACCATGAATGTAAACTGCCAAAACCAAATCAAAATCTCAATAGGATCATTTCAACAACCTTAGTTTTCGATAACTGGATTATCCCAAAAGCGATTTATCAATTAAAATTTTATTACAATTTTTATTGGTTTTTTTTAACCCCCTATTTGATAAAGGTAAATTCGCAATGTCGACCAAACTAGCTAACCCAGCGCCGTTAGGCTTAATGGGTTTCGGTATGACCACTATTCTTCTTAATATCCACAATGCAGGTTTCTTTCCATTAGATTCAATGATCCTTGCGATGGGTATTTTTTACGGTGGTTTAAGCCAAGTTATCGTTGGCACAATGTGCTTCAAACGTGGTGATACGTTCGGTACAACTGCATTTACCTCTTACGGCCTATTCTGGTTGACTCTTGTTGGTCTAATCGTAATGCCTAAAATGGGCCTACCAGCAAGCCCAGCAGCATTCATGGGTTGGTACCTACTTCTATGGGGCATCTTTACAGGCTTCATGTTCATCGGTTCTCTATGCTACCCAGTAGCGAAGCAAGTAGTATTCGGTTCACTAACTATCTTGTTCTTCCTGCTTGCAGCTCGTGATTTCACTGGTAACCAACTGATCGGTACTATCGCTGGTTTCGAAGGTATCTTCTGTGGCGCTTCTGCTATCTACTTCGCAATGGCACAAGTAATCAACAACGAATACGGCCGCACAGTACTGCCAATCGGTGAGAAGAAAGCACCTCAAATGGCAACACAAGAAATCGCTGCATAATCTCGCGTTTCTTAGACATATAAAAAAAGGTTCATCGCGGATTAGCGGGAACTAAAAACAAAAACGGTAGTAAGTGAT
>NZ_JAEFCE010000112.1:0-4912 GCF_016406055.1 Vibrio sp. IB15 | reverse complement strand
TTACTACCGTTTTTGTTTTTAGTTCCCGCTAATCCGCGATGAACCAATAAAAAGCCCGACAACGAGTAAGTTGTCGGGCTTTCATCAATTACTTATCTATACCACTGCATTAACCGTGGCTAGTTCTACCTATATTGTCATGGCTTAGCTCTTTGTTGAGCACCGCTTCGACGTGACCAGGTGAGCGAGTTGTACCAGAAATCAATCGATACATCGCAGGGATTACAAACAGAGTCACCAAGGTCGCAAAACCCATACCGAAGAAGATAACCGTACCTACTGCCACACGGCTTTCATAACCCGCACCTGTTGAGGTAATCAATGGGATTGCACCTGCTAGCGTGGTAAATGCCGTCATCATGATTGGTCGTAAGCGTCGAGCAGAAGCATCAATGATGGCTTTTTCAAACTCAATACCGCGGTCACGCAGTTGGTTAGCAAACTCAACGATCAAGATACCGTTTTTGGTTACCATACCGATCAACATGATCATACCGATCTGGCTATAGACGTTGAGCCCCTGACTCATCACTACCAAGCCTAAGAAGCCACCAAAGATACCCATAGGTACAGTGAACATCACCACTAACGGGTTTATGAAGCTCTCGAACTGCGCCGCCAGTACCAAGTACGCCACCAACATCGCTAATGCAAACACCACCAAGATGCTCGATTGGTTCTCTTTGAAGTCTTTAGACTCACCCGAATAGCTTACCGAAATATCACCCGGTAGTTGCTCAATCGCTTGTTCATCAAGGAAATCCAGAGCTTCACCTAACGTGTAACCTTCCATCAGGTTAGCTTTAATCGTTATCGACTTCTGCTTGTTGTAGTGCGACAAACGAATCGATGATGCGACTTCTTCAATGTGAGTCAAAGTATCTAGTGTCACCAACTCACCAGACTGAGTTCGCATGTAGATTTGGCTCAAGTCATTGGCATTGTTGAAGCTGTTTTCGTCACCACGCAGGTAAACATCATACTCTTCACCACGTTCGACGAAAGTCGTCTCACTGCGTCCGCCTAGCATGATTTCTAAGGTATCGGAGATGTCAGACACACTCACACCCAGCTCTGCTGCACGCTGCTTGTCTACAGTAACCAGTAGCTCAGGCGTTTTCTCAGAGTAATCGATATCCGCGCCTTCCATCATCGGCGAATCTTCAGCGGCTTGCTTTAAGATCTCCGCCCACTTTTGCAGTTCAGAGTAATCTGAGCCACCAAGTACGAATTGCACAGGCTCGCTCGACCCACCTCGGAAACCAGGCATGAACGGGAATACTCGTACATCAGGGATACCGGCTAGTGACTTACGAACTTCATTCAGCGCTTCTTGCGCGGTCACATCACGTTCGTCCCAATCTTCGAGGATCATGATAACAAAGCCCGTTTGGTCTCCGGCATTACCGCCAAATGCTGGCGATTGGATACTGAATGACTTCAAGAAGCCTTGACCAAGCAATGGCATTAGACGTTCTTCAACAATGTCCATGTTGGCAGACATGCGGTTATAACTAGTTGCATCAGCACCACGGACAAACGCAAAGATAACACCACGGTCTTCTTGCGGAGTCAGCTGCGCTGGCACTTGTTGCATCAAACCATAGCTACCACCCAAACATGCGATAATGATGATAGGAGCAGCCCAACGCCAATTTAACGCGCGGCGTAATACCGAGCGGTATCCAGATTCTAATTTGCCAAATACACATTCAACAAACAGGTTAAAGCGGTTTGGTTTCACGTTCGCTTTTAGGATCTTGCTACCTAGCACTGGCGTTAGCGTCAATGCGACTAGCGACGAGAAGATCACCGACATAGCAAGCAATACGGAGAACTCGGTAAACAGAAGGCCAACCATGCCGTCCATGAACGAGATTGGTAGGAATACCATCACCAATACAAGCGTCGTTGCGATTACCGCGAAGCCAACCTCTCGTGTCCCTTTATAGGCCGCAAGCAGTGGCGACTCACCACGTTCAATGTGGTGGAAAATGTTCTCAACCACCACGATTGCATCATCAACCACCAAGCCAATCGATAGGATAAGTGCCATCAAGGTAATTAGGTTGATAGAGAAGCCGAAGTAGTAAGCCGCAATAAATGACGAGATTAAAGATACAGGTACCGTTACCGCAGGGATAAGCGTCGCACGAGCTTGACCGATGAAGATGTACAGCACAAGGATAACCAAACCTCCTGTGATAAAGAGTGTGCTGTAAACCTCTGAAATAGAACGATCAATGAACACAGTCGAGTCATAGTCGACAGCCAAACGCGTACCATCTGGCAAGAACTTCTGAATCGCTTCCACTTCTTTGTGTACTAAATCTGCCACCTCAAGTGGGTTTGCATCTGATTGAGGCACGATACCCATACTGACGTTAACAACACCGTCACTCTTAAAAGTCGAGTTTTCGTTCTCTGCGCCAATATAAACATCAGCGACATCTTTAAGATAAATCGGCGTGTTGTCAGAAGAGCGCTTGACCACCAGGTATTCAAAGTCTTCCGCTTCTGTGTATGAACGAGCGGTACGAACCGACATCACGATCGCGTCATTACGAACTTCACCGCCCGGGCTCTCGATATTCTCGTTGTTCAATGCAGACGTAATATCAGATGTGGTAACACCACGCCCTGCCATTTCCGCAGGCTTTAGCTTCACGTACATTACTTTGTACAAGCCACCCGAGATATCCACTGAACTTACACCGGAGATCAAACTAAAGCGGTCAATCAACACACGCTCTGTGTAATCGGTCAACTGCGTTCGGTCCATCTCAGTAGAGCTTAGGTTGATGTAAACCGAAGCCTCACCGCTACCGTTGTTCTTGTAAACAATCGGGTCATCAGCTTCGTCAGGCAAAGATCTCTGTGCACGAGCAACGGCGTCACGAACGTCACTCACACCAGTATTCAGGTCGTAACCCAATTCAAAGGTAATTGTAATACGCGACATACCGTTACGAGTGGTGGACTCGATCTCATCAATACCACTGATACCGGATAGTTGGTCTTCAAGATTGGAGGTTATTTGACTCTCGATGATGGTCGCTGATGCGCCTTCGTAGCGTGTGCTGATCGATACCACAGGGCTTTCGATATCAGGCATCTCACGAACGGCAAGCTTACTAAAAGAGACAATACCAAACACAACCAATAGCAAACTCAATACGACAGCCGCTACTGGTCTCTTTACTGAAACGTCAGATAACAACATTAGTTAGCGCCTTCTTGTGCTGTTTTCTCGGTTGCTGAGTCAGCCGGTCGGTTTATAGCAAGTTCGTGAACTTGAACACCATCACGCATGTTCACGATGCCCTGAACGACAATTTTCTGGCCAATTTCGATACCCTTTTCAATCACAACTTCGTTGTCGATACGAGCACCAAGGAAGACTTCCGTTCGCGTTGCCTTGTTATCTTCACCAACCACATAAACAAAACGTTTAGTACCTGAGTACTCAAGGGCTTGAACTGGAATGATTGGTGCTTCAACTGGTGGGAAGTCCATCGCTGCCGACACCAACATGCCCGGCTTTAGGTAATCATTGTTGTTATCGAAATTGATTCGAACTCGAAGGTTTAATGTCTCTGCGTTGATACGAGAATCAATGCCAACCACTGAACCTGTAAATTCGGTATCTCCCCATGCACTGGTTCGAGCCGTCACTTTCATGCCTTTTGATAGCATAGAAAGGTAACGTTCAGGGATCTGAAGGTCTAACTGCATGACTGAAAGGTCATCTAGAGTTACCAGTTCAGTACCCGCTGTCACCATTTTGCCGCGGCTAAAATCGATAAAGCCGACTGTGCCTGAGAATGGTGCGCTAATGTGAAGATCTTTTAGGTTGGCATTTGCTGCCGCCAAACGAGCATTGGCGATCTCTACATTGGTTTTCTGCGCGTCAATTTCGGTTTGCGTTATCGCGTTACGTTTCACCAAGCGTTGAAATTCCGCTAGTTTACGTTTCTCGTCTTTTAGATACGCTTGCGCTTCTGCAACTGCAGCTTTTGCCTTATCGTCATCTAACTGAACCAACATCTGGCCTTTAGTCACATCTTGATTCGCTTTAATGTTGATAGAGTCAACGCGCCCAGCCACCTCAGAAGTGATCATCACCGATTGCTCAGCTTCTAGCTTTCCAACTAGAGAAAGGGATTGGCTAACTTGGTGAATATCCACCTGCTCAGTAACAACAGTGACAGTGCTCGGGCCCATGCGCTTTGCAAGTACGGCTGGAGACGCCATAAGAATAGACAAGCTCAGCAGGGTTATAACAGATTTATTTTTCATAATTATGGTCTGCAAGTAAGTTTTGTAGCAATCACAGTGAGTAAGTGGTTAGCAATAGCGTAGGAAAAAGGCTTGAAAACAAGGCTGCTCTTTTCAACAGGGTAGCTTCGATAAGTAGTTATCCTACAATCAAACATCCTAACGCAGCTGTCGAGCATTTTAATAAGCTAGAACGACAAGTTACTTACTACGATTGGTATTATTCTCTATAAATGAAATTAACCGTATTCTATCAACTGATGGATGCTGTAACGTCAAGAAGTGTAAATCTAGATTAAATTTCGTTTACGTTTCGTGGTGGTTTAGCCAAAACAACAGCAAGACAGAAAGCCAATAACCTCAAGGCGTTACCCACCAGTACGTAAACCTTAGTACAGATGTTCACTTCACGAGCAATATGCGTACTTTTCGCCATCTTTGCCCAAAAAGGCAGCATTTAACACAAAACCATAAGAAAAACCCTTTACAGGTTTAACGTGTTTGCTATGATGCGCTCCGCACTTGAGAGATGCGTTGGGAAAAACATCTCTTTAGCCTATCCATTATGAGTTAGGAAAAACACCCTGGAGGGGTTCCCGAGTGGCCAAAGGGAGCAGACTGTAAATCTGCCGGC
>NZ_JAEFCE010000111.1:0-5161 GCF_016406055.1 Vibrio sp. IB15 | reverse complement strand
CGAGATTCGAGATTCGAGATTCGAGATTCGAGATTCGAGATTCGAGATTCGAGAAAAATGATAAAAGGGTTGGCTTTAGGGTCAACCCTTTTTATTGGAAGAGTCTTTCTCGAAGCGAAGCGCTCTATAGGACGAAGTCCGTGCTCGCATCTTTCTTCTAAAAAATCGAACGACCAATACGTTCTGAAAGCAGCTCGAGAGCCTTAGTGCCAGCCAGTGAGTTACCAGAAGGATCCAGCTCTGGAGACCACACAGCAATCGTCATTTCACCAGGAACGATAGCGATAATCCCGCCACCTACTCCCGATTTGCCCGGCATGCCGACGCGATAAGCAAACTCACCTGCGCCATCATACAAACCACAAGTTGCAAGCAAAGCATTCAGCTGCTTGGTCTGTACCGGCGTGATGATCTCTTTCTTAGTCTGTACTGACACACCTTTGTTCGCTAAGTAGCTAAAGGTTTTCGCCAAATCCACACAAGTCATCTTAAGTGCACAAGCATGGAAGTAATTATTGAGTACAGGGATAACATCGTTCTCAAAATTACCAAATGAACGCATCAAGTACGCGATAGCGGCATTACGGTCGCTATGCATCATTTCTGAAGCCGCTACAACCTTGTCGTACACAATATGAGTATCGCCCGATAACTGACGCACAAACTCCAATAAACGCTGTCTTGGTGCTGACAAGCGGCTTTGTAATAGGTCAGCGACAACAATCGCACCAGCATTAATAAATGGGTTTCGAGGGATACCCTGCTCCATCTCAAGCTGGATCATCGAGTTAAAAGCTTGCCCTGAAGGTTCTTTACCTACACGCTGCCAAATCTCTTCCGGCTTATAGAGCACCATTGCTAACGTCAAACTCAAAGCCTTAGAAATAGATTGTACAGAGAAGGCTTCCTCTGCATCACCAGCTTGAATCACTTCTCCTTCATTGGTGTATACCGCAATCGCCAGTTTCTGGTTCGATACACGCGCTAATGCAGGAATATAATCAGCGACCTTTCCCTGACCAATTAAAGGGCGAACTTCTTCTAAGATCTCGGCCAAAATAGCTTGAGTTGGTTTCATGTGTGCTTACTTCTATATTGTTATTTTTGTAGGGACGTAACATATACCAATCGTAGTAAATAACGGCTCACTCTAGCTTGTTAAAACGCTCGATAACTGCGTTAGAATTTTTGATTGTAGAGTAACTACTTATCGAAAAAACCTGCCTTGTTCCTACGCTATTTTTAATTACTTACTGTGATTGGTATTACTTTCTGTCGTTAAGCCTTTACTGAAATAAAAGCCTAAGGACAAAAAAGCCAACACTACAATAATGTTGGCTTTTATCAATCCCACAAAGTGTAAGGTTAAGATCCTAATCAAATCTCACCTTATATTTGTTGAGGTTCAGAATTACTTAGTACGCTTGTACTTAATATCCCAAACACCATGACCTAAACGGTGGCCACGAGCTTCAAATTTAGTCAGTGGACGCTCATCCGGGCGAGGAATGTAATCACCATCTTCAGCGATATTCTCGAAACCTGGTGCAGCATTCATTACTTCAATCATGTGCTCTGCGTAGTTTTCCCAGTCAGTTGCCATGTGGAAAATACCAGTTTCAAGGTGTAGTTTAGCGCGAACCATTTCAGCGAATTCAGCTTTAACGATACGACGCTTGTGGTGGCGAGCTTTGTGCCATGGGTCAGGGAAAAACAGTTGCAGTGTATGCAGGCTGCTATCTGGAATCATGTGTTCAAATACTTCAACAGCATCGTGACACATTACACGTAGGTTAGTTACGCCAGCATCGCGCGCAGTACCCAAACAAGCACCCACACCTGGGCTGTGAACTTCAATACCTAAGAAGTTCTTCTCAGGTGCGTTCTTTGCCATTTCAACCAGTGATGCACCCATACCGAAGCCAATCTCTAGTACAACTGGGTTATCGTTGCCAAATACTTCTTTCCAGTTAAGAAGCTCTGGGTTGTAGTCGATACCCATTGTTGGCCAACATTCATTCATCGCGTTCTCTTGGCCTTTTGTTAAGCGGCCTTCGCGGCGAACAAAACTACGGATCTTACGAACCAGTTTGCCGTCTTCAGTATATTCGTTAGTGGTCACTTCACTCATTGATTTTTGCCTGCACATTGATTAATCAAAGCGGGGATTATCCAAAGAATTGCCTTCGGTGCAAGTCTTTCCGTGGATAAATTCCCACACAATTTGTCTGTTTTACATCCAACGTTAAGTGTGGTGCAATTTCACTTCTAATAATAGCAAAGCATAGAGCATGTCGTGACTCCTTTCGCAACCGCCATATTAAAGTGGTATGACGCCTACGGGCGTAAAGAATTACCTTGGCAACAAAACAAAACCGCCTACACCGTTTGGCTATCTGAAATCATGCTTCAGCAGACTCAGGTCACCACGGTGATTCCATACTACCAACGCTTCTTGGAACGTTTTCCTACAGTTATCGATCTAGCAAACGCCGAGCAAGATGAAGTGCTCCATCTATGGACAGGGCTTGGTTACTACGCACGAGCTCGTAACCTACACAAAGCTGCCAAGATCGTCGCAGAGCAATATGGTGGGGAGTTTCCACTTTCTCTCGAAGAAATGAATGCGCTTCCAGGCATTGGTCGCTCAACAGCGGCAGCTGTTCTGTCCTCTGTTTACAAGCTCCCTCATGCGATCCTTGATGGTAACGTGAAGCGAACGCTTGCAAGAAGCTTTGCTGTCGAGGGTTGGCCTGGACAAAAGAAGGTTGAAAACCAACTCTGGGAACACGCAGAGGCACACACACCAAAGCAAGATGTCGATAAGTACAATCAAGCTATGATGGATATGGGAGCAATGGTTTGTACTCGTAGCAAGCCTAAATGTACTCTGTGCCCAATTGAAAGCATGTGTGAAGCTAAAAAACTCGATAGACAACTCGACTTCCCTGGCAAAAAGCCAAAGAAAGAGAAACCAGTAAAAGAGACATGGTTTGTAATCCTGTATCACGATAACCAAGTGTGGCTTGAGCAGCGCCCTCAATCAGGTATCTGGGGAGGCTTATTCTGTTTCCCTCAAAATGAGAACGCAGAAATCGAACACCAATTGGATCTTCGTTCAATCACAAACACAGATTCAATCAAGACCATGATTGCGTTTAGGCATACTTTCAGCCACTACCACTTAGATATCACACCAGTATTAGTAAAATTAGATAAACAACCAGATTTGATAATGGAAGGGACTAAAGGTCTCTGGTATAACTTATCAAAACCAGAAGAAATTGGCCTAGCCGCTCCTGTAAAGCAGCTTATTGAAAGCCTACCATTTGAACTGAATGACGACGTTTGAATCAACGAACGCGATAAGAGGAACCACTATGAGCCGCACTGTATTTTGTGCTCGCCTCCAGAAAGACGCTGAAGGCTTAGAATTTCAACTTTACCCAGGTGACTTAGGTAAGCGTATCTTTGACAACATCTCTAAAGAAGCTTGGGGACAATGGCAAAGCAAACAAACCATGCTTATCAATGAAAAGAAGCTAAATATGATGGATCCTGAACATCGTAAACTTCTTGAAACTGAGATGGTTAACTTCCTTTTCGAAGGTAAAGATGTCGTAATTGATGGCTACACTCCACCAAGCGAATAAGACATTTATTTAAGCAAATTTTAATGACATCATGGTTAGCGCTGCGATGTCATTTTTGTATGAGGAACTATGAAAAAGCTCAGTTACTTCCTAACCGCCATGCTACTTACTGGTTGCAGTCGTGAGTTCGTTGAGAGCATTTATGATGTGAATTACGAGCCAACCAACCGATTCGTAAATAACTTAGCGGAGTTACCCGGTCAATTTGAAAAAGATACAGGCGCATTAGACGCTTTGATCAATAGCTTTTCTGGCAATATCCAAAAGCGCTGGGGTAGCAACGAAATCAAGATGGCAGGTAAGAGTAACTATGTGAAATACATAGATAATTACTTGAGCCGATCAGAAGTAAACTTTAGCGAGGGCCTGATAACGGTAGAAACAGTTTCCTCAACAGAGCCTAAAAAACACCTCAAAAATGCAATTATGACAACGCTGCTTACGCCAGATGATCCAGCACATGTCGACCTATTCTCTTCAAAAAGTATCAAATTAGAAGGTAAACCTTTTCTCTATAACCAAGTTGTAGACCAAGAGAAAAAGCCTATCCAATGGACATGGCGCGCCAACAAATTTGCTGACTACCTGATTGCCAACAACCTCAAAACCAAAGAAGTCGACTTTAAAAAAGCCTATTACGTTGAAATCCCTATGGTGGCCGATCACGCAAGCCAGCGTAGTTACCAATATGCCGATATCGTTCGACGCGCATCTAAGCGCTATGACATCCCTGAAGACTTAATCTACGCAATCATCAAGACAGAAAGTAGCTTTAACCCATATGCGGTTAGCTGGGCGAATGCATACGGCTTGATGCAAGTTGTGCCGAAAACAGCAGGTCGAGATGTATTTAAACTGGTAAAAAACAAACCTGGGGAGCCCACTCCTGAGTACTTATTCAACCCAGAAAACAACATTGATGCCGGCACCGCGTACTTTTACATCCTTAAAAATCGCTATTTGAAAGATGTGCGACACCCCACAACATTGGAATACAGCATGATCTCTGCGTACAACGGTGGCACTGGCGGTGTACTCAATACCTTTAGCAAGGACAGAAAGCGAGCAATGCGTGACTTAAATTCACTGCAACCGAGTCAAGCTTACTGGGCACTTACTAAAAAACACCCGAACAAAGAGTCGCGCCGATACCTAGAAAAAGTAACAAAGTTCAAGAAAGATTTTAACCAAGGTAAAACGTAAGCCTCACTTTTGAATAAAAAAACAACTAACGAACGTTTTTTTTAATTATTTTCAAAAAAGGTGTTGACGGTTATGCAGAAAATCCGTTTAATAGCGCTCCGTTGCCCGGATAGCTCAGTCGGTAGAGCAGAGGATTGAAAATCCTCGTGTCGGTGGTTCGATTCCGCCTCCGGGCACCACAATTTGATTTGTTGGTGTCAACACTCTTTAACAGGGAGTAACAGCACGGACAAAAGCATAAAGAATTTAGTGTGCCGACTTAGCTCAGTAGGTAGAGCAACTGACTTGTAATCAGTAGGTCACCA
>NZ_JAEFCE010000110.1:0-5221 GCF_016406055.1 Vibrio sp. IB15 | reverse complement strand
CAGGCCTTGAAAGCCGCTTAACAGAAATGTCCAACTTTACGGGGTCACTTCATAATTGCAGGCTTCCTTTTCTTTGTGACATGATAGAACGGCTTAGATCGCTTCTCCATTTACCGTTACTGCGACATTAATGTTGCCACGAACCGCGTTTGAGTATGGGCACACTTGATGCGCGCGACGAGTTAGCTTCAACGCTTCTTCTTGCGACATATTTAGCTCAACCGCTAGGCTCACCGTCAGTGCAAATCCACCGTCATTATTCGGTCCAATACCTATTTCTGCAGTAACAGGAGCTGGCTCTATATCCATTTGATCTTCTCGCGCTACGTGCTGAATCGCACTAGAAAAGCATGCCGAATAGCCCGCCGCGAAAAGTTGCTCTGGGTTTGTCGCCGAACCCGTCCCCCCCATCTCCTTAGGATAAGCCAGTTCTAACTCCAAAAGACCGTCATTTGTTTTTACTTGACCATTACGACCAGCCACTGCAGTAGCCTGAGTTTTATAGATTGTAGTCATACTAATTTCCTTTTTAATTTAAGTTGCGCGCTATTTAGTTGCCCACAACCTTATATCGAATTAAAGATCGTTGCAACTATATTGCGCACAATTTATTATGTTTTTTTCCATGGATAGCTAGGCAACGCCAATGAGCCAGTGTCACACCGACAACATCATGACCGACGACGATAAACTCTTACTCGAAAACCAAATTTGCTTCCCTCTCTATAGCGCAGCGAATGCGGTGATTCGAGCTTACCGTCCGCTTTTGGACGAGCTTGATCTGACCTACTCACAATATTTAGTGATGATTGTTTTATGGGAGAAAGACGGTGCCAGCGTGAAAGAATTGGGATCACAACTGCATTTAGACTCAGGCACACTCACGCCGTTGCTTAAACGATTAGAAACAAAAGGCTACGTAGAGCGTGGTCGCAGTGAAACGGATGAGCGCGTTCGTGTACTCAATCTAACCGAGCGGGGTCGTGACCTCAGAAAGCACGCCAAGTCAGTGCCAAACACCATGATGTGCAAAATTTCATTAGAGTTGGATGAAATGATCATGCTGAAGAAACTGTGCGGCAAAGTGCTCGATAATCTGGGCTAACAGAACGGAGCGCATAAAGTCTACTTTTAAATCAGAAACAAAAAGCGCCTTAGTCAATGGCTTACTGTTTATAAGCTTTGTGTATCGGCTTGCTCTCAACATTGCTGATCTTTACTTAGGGAGATCACATCATCTGATTGAATTGATTGCTACTTCACTCGCACTAATCTTGTCATCAGCTCACTAATGGGCATTAACTTAGTGATAGCTAGACTCTTTCAGGTCCCGGCAAGCCCCAAACAAGCAAAACTCATAGCAATTGCTCGCAGTTTTGTTTTCATGGCATTGGGTATCATCATTGACCGAAGCTATTCCTAGAAAAAGGGGAGAGTCTTCTATTTGTTGAAATCTGATCGACAATCTTCAGCTACAGTGTGTGGCGCAGCTGCAGAAAACACTTTGCTAGTTCTTTAGATCAACAGAGCGTTTAAAAGTATCAACCGCAGAAACTAAAAAAGCTCCAATATCGCTATTGGAGCTTTTTTGCTTGATGCCTGTGATATAAAATACCAAACTAAAATTTCAATTTCAATTTCAATTTTAAAATTAAAAGTTGACTAAGTATAAAAATAACACAGTACAGACCTAAGCGGCTAAGTCGTGGAGCCATTTCCCTGAATTAAAGCGAAAGATAGAAAGGATAAGTTTTAAAAATTCTTCAATCAAAACAATAGAATATATATAAATCACTGACATTGAGATTGAATTTAAGTACAAAACAAGAGGCAAAGTAAATAGCCATTGAAAAATAAAATCACACCTCAAGCAAAAAAGACCATCACCGCCAGCTCGTATAACACCATTCATCAGCTGTATTGATAAGCTTTTAATGAATATACTAAAGATCATAATATAAAAGAACATATCAGAATCGATAATTAGTTTATTGAAATTAAATAATTTAAAAATTAAATCTTTAGATATTAAAAGTAGCATTGAGATTAAAAATGACATTAAAAATGAGCTTATAATTGATATTTTAGCATCTTCAAATATATAATCATTACTTCTATTAGGTATATTTTTCCCTATTTCTATACCGGTTGATACAGAAAGCCCAATAGTAAAAGAGAGAACAACAGCTTCAATTGGACTAATTATTGACATAATATAGAGAACTTCTTGACCTCGACTTCCTACTAAAATATAAAAAGCGGAAGCACCTATAGCCCATATTACACCTGAAGATGAAGAGAAAAAAGCTTGCTTAAATATTCTAGACATTAAACCTGGTTTGTAACATTTTATTCTCAACAAGACAGAAAATCGTCTATAAGATATATAAACGATAATTAGACATTCTATTAAAGAGCTTATAACAGTACCATACGCAGCACCTATTACACCAAGTTTGAAATTATATACCAACACAAAACTAATGGTAATATTAATAAAAACAGAAAAAATCGATATATATGACGGAGTCCTATAATCACCTTTAATACGAATTAGACTCGATAATGTTAAGGTTACAGAAATAAATATAAGACTAAAAAGAACAATATCTATATAACTAGAGGATAAGGAAAGTATAATTTTATTTTCACTTGAAAATGAAATTATATAATCTTTAATATAATATACTAAAATGATAATAAGTAGAGCAACCCCGCAGCCAAACCTAAGGGTAAATTTGCTAGAATAGCTTATACATTCAACACTTTCAGAGTTATGAGACATCACATAACTAGCACCTGTTGAGATACCTGATAAAATTATAAAGGCAACAAGAAAAATTTTTGATGCTATACCTACGGCAGAAACACTTTCAAAACTGGATAAAGTTAACAAATATGTATCAACAAATGATTTAGATGAAACAATTAAACTCTGAACAGCGATCGGCAATGCAATAGAGTAAAGATAAAATATTCTTTTTAACATAAAAGTACCAAATGGGAAGCTATTCGCTTCCCATATTAATATTAAGGTGAGATTTCAATAGAATGTTTATAATTTTCATTTAATAAGGAAAATTCAATAAATGTATTTATATATCCCACTTTTGATCCACAGTCATAACTTTTCCCAATCATATAGTAAGCACAGGAGTTATATAGCTCTCTAATTGCTGTTGTTAATTGGACTTCACCTGAAGGGTCTGGAGTTACATTACAAAGTAAATTCCAAATATTTTCTGTAAAAATATAACGACCAATAGCCGAAAAATTAGAATTTATTTCACCATTGAGAGGTTTTTCAACCATGTTTACAATCTTACTTATAGAACCTGGTGAAAAGGAATTTTTGTTTTCAACATCTATTATTCCATAAGATGAAACTTGATCCCATGGAACATCTTTTACCATCACTTTGCTTAGGTGATCTTGATAAAAGCTTTCTTTCATACTTTTAAAAGATCTATTTGACGGTTTCAGCAAGACATCAGGTAAAGCTACTGCAAAAGGTTTATTTCCGATATAAGGGTATGCACACAACACAGCATGGCCTAAACCCAATGGCTCTTTCTGGTAAATGTATTCAAACTTAATACCTTTATAGCTATCACTGTTTTCAAAATAATCTTTGATAGATTCCTTTTCTGGACCTAAAACAAAAACTATTTCTTTAAATCCTGAGGCAATACATTCACCAACGACATAATCAATAACTGGTTTATCTGTAACGACTAACATTTCTTTGGGGATGCTTTTACTAGCAGGGAACATTCTGGTGCCACGACCTGCTGCTGGGATAACTACTTTCATATTGACTTGATATTTTTGACTACTTTAGCGGGATTACCCATAACAATTGAGTATGCTGGCACATCACGAGTAACAACACTATTAGTTGATACCACTGCATGCTCTCCTACAGTTACACCTTTAAGAATTGTTGCACCTTTTCCTATCCAAGCATGTTCCTTAATTATGACTGGTTTTGATAATATACGTTCGGCTTCATCGCTTTCCCCTCTTCCAAGCAACGGGTGACCATCAGAGTCCATAATCGTAACACCAGGACCGAAAGTGACATTGTCTTCTACAGTTACAGATTCATAAGAAATAATACACGTACCTTGTAAAACAACATTGTTGGCGATAGAAATAATACCTGGACTTCCATCGTTTACTTTAACTGATGTTAGCTTTATTTTACTGTTTGGGAATGCAAGGATATCCCTCGACTCCAAATAACACCTCTCACCAATACTTATAACATTTTTAAATGTATCTTTATTAACAGGAAGGTGATTGTATTTTTTATCATAACACCAGGTAAAAGTGAGATCAGGGTCACCACAGACAGCACTGGTTTGCCCAAGTAACGAGCTAGAGCCATCAAATCCCGTAAGGTAAATGTTTTTATACAAAGGCATTACATATGCTCCGCATTTAAAAATATTGATTTATTGAGAGAGAAAATTTTATCTTCTATTGGTACACTATAGAAAGATGTTTGCCATATATTATATTTATCATGAATTCTCAATGCTGCATTATTTGCTTCTGCTGCTTTATCACTAACTTCTTTTTCATGAGGCCAGTGAACGGAGCATAAACCTCTATCTACAACAAATTTATTGTTATTCATAAATAATCTGATACCGAGATCTACATCTTCCCCACCCCATGAATTGAATGACTCATCAAATGCACCAGATTTAATTAATTCCTCTCTTTCTGCTGAAACATGGCAAGTCCAAAAAAGATCAAATGGCGCTGGCCAAGATGAAATGTTATAGCCAAATTCATCATATAGTGATTGTCTAATATCTAAAGCATTTAAGTCTTCCATCATAGAAATTAATTGCTCTGTATTTTTATCTTTAAGGTGAGGCTCTATCTCTTCAAGTTTTTCATTCGAAATCTCAAAGCCATACACATATCCGATACAGACAGTAGGGAACTTTGAATTCTCATGAATTTCAATATGTTTATCTATAGCATCTTTTTGTAGAAGCACGCCAGTATCAATAAAAACAATATAATCACCCTCAGCTGCATATAAACCTAAATTTCGAGCTTTTCCAGCTCGAAAGCCATCGTCTTTTTGCCAAATATACCTTAAATTTAATTTGTCTTTGAATATTTCGCAAACTTGTCGTGAATCATCACTGGCTTTGTTGCGTAAATCGATGGAACCAAATCAAGAAGCTACGATCTGATCAGC